>NZ_JAVRCD010000004.1:0-295755 GCF_034530895.1 Nostoc sp. DedQUE08 | reverse complement strand
AGAAGTTGGACTTTAATATACATAATCATGATTCTGTCAATGCGTAAGTCCTAATTTCATAAATTCAAAATTATTTTGGAAAGTTCTGCTGTGCGACAAAGATGCGATCGCAATTAAGCTAATGAGCATTTCAGTGGTATAAAACTAGGGCTGTACTGCTTTGCAGAACCCGTAGAGTAGCCCTTACTACCAGAAAATCAGTCTGGAAAAATGAATGACGATTAACTTACTTACTAAAAAACACATTCTTCTAGCTGTTGACCGTGCTGGCTGGCATATTAGCCATAATTTAAAAATTCCTGAAGGGTTACATTTAACATTTTTGCCCTCTCATTCACCTGAATTACAACCTGCTGAAAGATTGTAGACTTTGGTTGACGAACCAATTGTCAATCAATCGTTTGGCACCCTAAATGATTTGGAAGAAGTTTTATTTCATCGCTGTCAATCTTTACTTCAACAGCAAGATATGATTCAAGGGTTAACGGGTTTTCACTGGTGGATTAAAATCGGAGCTTAATCGTAAGTGATTTACCGAACATGATATAATTGATCTAAAGTTGTGCAATGTTCCCAGGACAATTCGTGCTGTTGGATAATGGCTGCAACTTCGTTTTATGTGGTTTGGGCTGTTTCGGCTTTCTTACCCTTTAGTTGGGAGTTCTAAAAAGTATGAGTGAGGGCTAATCCATAACCCATTTCAATACTTTAGGGTCTTTGTTGTAGCGATAGATAAAGCCGTCATTAGTAGTGATAAACTCTCCTTTGCTTGCCTTACTTCTAATAGTGCTAAGGGAATAGGATGTTAGTGCATTCATTTCCTTATGGGAAAGCCCTTCGCCTGTACTGTTCTCTAATTTGGTTTGGAATTTATCTTTAAAAAAACTATCTATTTTGAGTGGAGTATTTCCGGTAGTTTTAGTAGTGCTTGTATTTTGATTTCGATAATCTTGCACGGTCACAAGTTGCCAACTAGAATCTTGTGAAAGTTCTAAAACCCATTGATGATAATCAAATAGACTTTCCCTATGCCCAACACTAATAAATGTTGTTTTCGTCTCTTGCAACTGTTGATATAGACTTCCTTCATTCTTCAAATCCAAAGCACTAGTTGCTTCATCTAATATAGTAAAGCTGGGACGAGTAACTAGCAGTCGTGCAAAGGCAAGGCGTTGTTGTTCCCCCACTGATAATATGTTTTCCCAAGGAACTTCTGTATCGAAGCCATCAACTCGACTTAGTAAGTTTTGCAGATTAACTTGTTGCAAAAATTTTTTGAGTTCTGCATCGCTTATTTGACGATTTGTATTAGGATAAAGCAACTGTTCACGCAAAGTTCCCAAGATTATATAAGGGCGTTGAGGTAAAAATAAAACTTCTTCTAATGGAGGTCGCACCAGACGACCAGTCCCCGCATCCCACAAACCGGCGATCGCTCTCAATAGAGAACTTTTACCTCGACCACTCGGCCCAACAATCAATAAACCTTCTCCTGGTTGAACAGATAGTGATAAATTTTCAACAATTACCTGCTCATAGTTGGGCGTTTGTAAAGTGACACTCTCAAAAGCAAGATGATTTTCTTCTATTGTTTTAATAGTACTGACATTTTCCGGTTGTTTAGTTACTGATTTTAAAGCATCTGAAAACTCAGATAATCTCTCAACATAGCTAGAAAATCTCCCAGAGTTCCCAAATTCATTGATTAAATCTCCTAAAGCATTAGCAAAAAAATAGCAACATATAGACGCTTGGCTAATTTCTCCAAAATCAATTTCACCTTTAATCTGTAAAGGACCAAATACTATATATGGAAATATTTGAATTACAGCCTGATAACCTCTATTAAAAATCTCATTGTTCTTCTCCCAATCAATTTTGCGTTTAGCATTTTTTATCAAATTACTAAATCTGCGGTCAATAATATTTGATTCTTGCTTCTCTCCTCGAAAGAAAGCTACTGATTCAGCATGAGTGCGGAAATGAGTCAAACAATAGGTATAGTCAGCTTTTGCCTCTAGTTCTTCTCGATTAATTTTATTTAATTCTTGGGTCAAGTAAACAGCAATCAAATTGCCTATAACCGTATAAGTAACTAAAATCAGCGCAACAGACTGAGAGATTGACCAAAGAATTATCAAAAAACCTGCCATCTCCAGGATTTTTTCCAGTAGATTAGCTGAAAGACTTAAAGCATTGCTAGCAATGGGTTCGATTTCTTGAGATAAACGTTGATCTGGATTATCAATATTAGATTGAAAGTTAATTTTGTAATAAGCTCGACTGTTTAAATATTTTGATAAAATCTTACTATTTAGCCATTGATACCAATCTAGAGCAATTTTTTTTCTCAGAAGTTTTGAGAACCCTGCCAAGAGGGTTACTAATACCAAAGCTGAACCGAAAAGCACTAAAGTATCAGAAAACTTAGAAGGATTCTTCTCTTCAATTATGATATCTAGTAAATAGCGAGTAATAAAGCTATTAAAAAGATTTGCACTTACAAGTGCAATTATTAATAAGATCAAAAGAAAGAGCATTCCCCATGAGCGAATCACGTCTGAGAATGCCCTGTCTCCTGAGTCGTTTGGATACCAGTAAGGTTGGGCGACCGCTTTTACGTCTTTCCAAAATTGAATAAAACCTGAAAAAGCATTTGTTGAAGGTTGAGCTTGAATAACTTGGGTTGGCATATTTTAGAAATAAATTGACTTTTTTTTAGAATGATATTGAAGACTTTTTTGTGTTGAATAACTAGTAATAATTACTAATATAAATCGCACTTCCTATTAATTTTTCAACTCATGTGACTTAATTGTTGAGTGTGGTTCAAAGCAGTAAGCACTACATTAGAGATAACAGTACTCATACCACCTTTTTCTAACTCGTAAAGACCAGCTGCCGTTATTCCTCCAGGACTCGTGACTTTGTTTCGTAAGACTGCTGGATGTTCATGAGTCTGAAATATTAGTTCTACACTACCAGCGATCGCGTGCAATGTTGGTTCTTGGGCTTGATTAATTTCTTCTAGTGTGTATAAACGACTAATTAGTTTTTCCCAAGCAATGTTTTTTCTATAATCACTATCATTCGTAACTTCTTGTACTTGCTCAATACAAGCTTTCAATAGTTACAGCAGAATTCAAGTGAACCACATCTGTCGTAGGGGTGCAAGGCCTTGCGCCCCTACTGCGTGGTCTATTTACCTGAAAATAGCTGTAAATTGGTGAAGTTGGCAAAGAAAGCTTGGAGTAGTTTTTCATCTACTTCCGGCCAGCGAATATCGGTATTTACAAGTCCATCAAGGGTATTTTGGCAATCAAATTTTAAGCTAGATGTTGCATTGGACTCTGAAGATGTATTGTCTCCAGCCAGCGATACAACTGAATACAAAGCGTTATCAGTAGAAATTTGGGTACTGCGAAGTAGTTCAGCTTGCCAATCTTCATAGGAAAGCTGTTGCAGTGGGTAGCCCAAAGAGCGGATGCAGTTAATAAATTGACTCCAAGGAGTAGAATCGGAATTAATTAAATGAAAGGCTTTGCCCAAAGATTCTGGCTGCTGCGACAGGTGGATTAAAGCTTTGGTGAGATAGTCTACAGGTGTAATTTCTACCATGCTGTTCATCTCTGGCGCACTTTTTAGTTGAATGCAGCTTTTGATGAATCTGTAAAACATATCATTTAAATTCCAAACGCCGGTTTGACTGTGCCATGTTATTCTACCAAGCCTGTAGATACTGCAAGGCAAACCGCGATCGCGTGCCATCATTACCATCTTTTCTGCAACCCATTTACTTTGGGCATAGCCTCCCGGAAGTCCTTGACAGGATTCCAGAGGATCATTTTCTTGAACAACCTCTAATTTGAAATACTCATCTGAGGCGAAAACGCTAACAGTAGAAATGAAATGCACAGGCTTGATTTTGATTTGACTAGCTAATCTTAAGACTTCCTCAGTTCCCCGAATATTTGCTGCTTTTAACAAAGCGTATGGATAAACATGATTCACCAAAGCACCATTATGGTAAATCAAGTCAATTTTCCTAGCCATGAGGTGAAACTGCTCATCTGAAAGACCAAGAAGCGGTTGAGATAAATCTCCTAATACTGGAATAATCCGCGAGTTAAAAGATGCCTCCCAAAGTAAATAAGATTTCAGGGTTTCTTGGAGCCGTTGTTTACCTGCGGTAACATTGGCAGCACGCACCAGACAATAGATATCTGCTTGAGTTTGTTGTAATAATTCAGCCAGCAAAAAAGCACCTACAAAGCCTGTTGCACCTGTTAGGAAAATAGCCGAAGGTTCACTTACAGGTTGATAAACTAGGTTTCCAGGGTTAATTGTCTGGTCTAGGACAACTTCAGCTTGTAAGTCTACGGTAGTAATTTTATTTGCAGTGACATTAGAGTCTGCCCCAGAGGTAAACTCAATAGTCTGAGCAAGTTCAGCGACAGTTGGGGCAGTAAATAGGTGGCGCAAGGGTAACTTAATCTGGAAAGTCTCATTTACCTGGGACATCACCCGAATTGTGGAGAGTGAATGACCTCCTAACTCAAAGAAATTATCCAGAACACCCACCTGCTTTAGATGCAGTACATTAGCCCAAATATCTGCCAATACCTTCTCTACAGAGGTACGTGGTGCCACAAAACTCACTGCCTGGGTATCATGGTAATCAGGAATAGGTAAGGCTTTGCGGTCTACCTTGCCATTGGGAGTTAAAGGTAAAAACTCTAACCTGACAAAAGCAGAGGGCACCATGTATTGTGGTAATTTTTCTTTCAAGAAAATACGTAACTCATTGATGGTTGGTGTTTGCTCTAACTGCGGTACAAAATAAGCTACTAAGCGTTTCTCTCCTGGAATATCTTCTCTCGCCACTACCGCATTTTCTCTAACTCCTGGATGCTGACTCAGTATTGCCTCAATTTCCCCTAACTCAATTCGGAAACCTCGGATTTTTATCTGATTGTCGATGCGCCCCAGGTATTCTATGTTTCCATCTGGTAGATAACGCGCTAAGTCACCAGTTTTGTATAATTTACTGCCTTCTGCCCTTTGGGTTCGCAGTCGCTCATGGGGGAAACCCCCATCGCCCCTGGCGTCTCCCCTTGGGAGAAGACCGCGCTGTCTCACCTTCTCAAAAGGGTTGGGGATGAATTTCTCTTGTGTTAATTCTGGTCGGTTGAGATAACCGCGTGCTAATCCTGCGCCACCGATGTGTAACTCTCCTGGTACACCAATAGGTACTGGTTGTAAATACTTATCTAAAATGTAAATATGGGTGTTGTCAATTGGGCGACCAATGCTTGGTGATATCTGCTCTTGATCCTTAGCAACTACCAGCCCAGAAGTTGTAACAACAGTATTCTCTGTTGGCCCATAATTATTCACTACTTGGAAGGGAACTGACGCTGGTGGATACTGATTAAGCTTATCCCCTCCAGTCAGGATGTAACGCAAAGCTAAACTTTCCGTAGTCCATTCTAAAGACAATAACTCCTGTGTTACTGGTGTTGGCACAAAACTGATAGTAATCTTCTGTGATATCAACCAATCTCGTAAATTTACTGGCGAGGCAAGAATGTCAGATTTGACTAAGTAGATACTTGCTCCTGCTGTTAGGTAAGGCCATAATTCCCATGCAGCCGCGTCAAATCCTGTTCCTGCCAGTTGGGTGGCTTTGTCTAAGGTCGTGATTTTAAAAGTACGCTGATGCCACAACACTAAATTTAACAATCCTTGATGGGCAATCAGTACTCCCTTTGGTGTTCCTGTAGAACCAGAGGTATAAATCACATAAGCCAAGTTAGTTGCTTGTACTTCAGTAATTAGATTATCTCGATTTAATTGAGAAATAAAGTGCCAATCAGTATCTAAACAAACAACCTGTGCCTGATGCTTTTGGAATTTCTCAACTAATTGCTGTTGGGTTAGCAGCACGGAAGCTTGAGCATTTTCAAGCATAAAGCTCAGACGGTCTTGGGGATACGCTGGGTCAAGTGGCACGTAAGCCGCACCTGCCTTGAGAATACCAAGTAATCCCACCACCATTTCTAAGGAGCGTTCCACACATATCGCTACAAGCGTGTCGGGTCTCACACCTAAAGACTGCAAGTAATGGGCCAACTGGTTAGCACGAGAATTCAACTCGTGGTACGTCAATTGTTGATTCTCAAACACCACTGCCACTGCATCGGGTGTACGCTGCACCTGCTCTTCAAATAACTGATGAATACATTTATCTATTGGATAATCTGTTTGAGTATCATTCCACTCAACTAATAACTGCTGTTGCTCAGATGCTGTTAACATTGGCAATTGCGAAATACGCTCTTGGGGATTCGCCACAATTCCCTCAAGTAGAGTCACAAAATTACCTGTCATTCGCTCAATGGTGCAGCTATCAAACAAATTAGTGTTGTATTCCCACACTCCCACTAGTCCAGTGGGAGTGTTTTCCATTGATAAGGTAAGATCAAACTTTGCTGTGGAACTTTCTATTGGTAAGGAACTAACAGTTAACCCAGTCAACTCTATTTCAGACATGGGAGTATTCTGAAGAACAAACATTACCTGAAACAGCGGTGTATGACTCAAGTCTCGTTCTGGTTGCAAAGTTTCTACCAGCATTTCAAAGGGCAAATCTTGATGAGCATAGGCAGACAGTGCCATTTCTCGAATACGCGGGAGTAATTCGTTAAAACTAGGATTTTCAGACAAATCAGTCCGCATCACCAAAGTATTGACAAAAAAGCCAATTAGACATTCTATCTCGGTGCGATCGCGGTTAGCAATTGGTGTGCCCACCAAAATATCTGTTTGTCCCGTGTAGCGGTAAAGTAATGTATTGTATGCCGCTAACAAGGTCATAAACAAAGTTACCCCTTGCTCCTGACTTAGTTTTGTCAGTTGTTGAGTTAACTCAGCAGACAGGGCAAACTCCAGATTTGCACCATTGAAAGTCTGCACAGCAGGTCTGGGTCTGTCTGTGGGTAATGGTAAGAATGTGGGTACATTTGCCAATTGTTCTTGCCAGTAACTCAATTGGCTGTTCAGTACCGAGCCTTGCAACCATTGCTTTTGCCAAATAGCGAAATCTGCATACTGGATTGGTAGTGGTAACAAGGGTGACGGTTGACCTTGAGAATAAGCATTGTACAGCGCTTGTAACTCTTGGACAAACACACCTATTGACCAGCCATCACTGACAACGTGGTGCATACACACTAATAACCACTGTTCTGTAGGAGACAGCACCAGTAATTTTGCTCTGAATAGGGCTTGTTCAGCCAAGTCAAAAGGTTGAATTGCTTGTTGTTGAACTAGTTGCTGTGCAGCTAGTTCAATTTCGGTTGTCGATAAATGCTGCAAGTCAACTACTGAAAATGTCCAATTTGGTGGTGTTTGAATGATTTGAGCAGCTTGTCCATCTACTGTGATGAAGTTAGTGCGTAATGCTTCGTGGCGATGAATAATTTCAATTAAGCTTTGTTCTAAGGCTGTAACTTCAAGAGTTCCCACTAAACGCAACCCGATGGGGATATTGTATGAGGCACTGTTCGGCTCCAACTGGTCTAAAAACCACAAACGCTGTTGAGCATAAGACAGTGGTATCTCTACATTTTCTGCTCTTGACAATATGGGTGGTGCTGAAAGTTCTAAGTCTTGTTGCTGTAACCTTTGGATGTTTAACGCTAATTGGGCAATTGTTGGTGCAGCAAATAAGCTTCGCAAGGGGATTTCTACTTGGAAGTTAGTGCGGATGCGGGAAATGAGTTGCGTTGCTAGTAGTGAGTGTCCTCCTAGTTCAAAAAAGTTATCATGTCTGCCTACAAGCTCTACTTTCAGGACTTGTGTCCAAATCAGTGACAGAATTTCTTCGATGGGGCTGCGTGGGGCGACATATTTTTCTGATAATTCACTACTTGTCTCTGGTGCTGGTAGGGCGCGACGGTCTATTTTGCCGTTGGGGGTAAGGGGTAGGAACTCCAGTATGACGAAGGCGCTTGGTATCATGTATTCTGATAGCTTTTCTTTTAGGAAGCTACGCAGAACGCTGATTTTGGGTGTCATCTGTGGCTGCGGTACGATATAGGCTACTAGGCGCTTATCACCCCTGATATCTTCGCGGGCAATGACGCAACATACTTGCACATCTTCATGTTGGCTCAGTACTGCTTCAATTTCTCCTAATTCGATGCGGAATCCCCGGATTTTTACTTGGTTATCGATGCGTACTAAGTATTCGATATTACCATCTGGCAGATAACGGGCTAAGTCCCCAGTTTTATATAAGCGTTCTCCTCCTCTCCTTCCACTGAAGGGGTTTGGGATGAATTTTTCTTGTGTTAACTCTTTTGCGTTGAAGTAGCCTTGTGCTAATCCTACACCACCGATATATAACTCTCCTGGTACACCCACAGGTACTGGTTGTAAGTTTTGGTCGAATATATAGATTTGTGTATTGGAAATTGGGCGACCGATAGGGATAGTTGTGGCTGTGGTTGGTAAGTTTTCTACTAAATACCAAGAAGAAAAGGTGGTATTTTCTGTTGGCCCATAGACATGAAGCAATTGCTGTGGAGCGCCTTTTTCGAGTACTTCTTGCACCCATCTGGGGTCAACCGCTTCACCACCAAATAGTAGATATCTTAAAGAACTAAACGCTTGCGGTACAAAATTGGCTAACTGATTGAATAAAGCTGTGGTTAAGAATAAGACACTAACCTCGTGGTAGCGCATATTTGCAGCAAATTCTTTCGGGGTGAGCAATACAGATTTATTGATGATGACTAGCTTGGCTCCGTGAAGCAATGCTCCCCAAATTTCAAAGGTCGCAGCATCAAAGGCAATATTTGCCGCTTGAGCAACGCGATCGCTAGGAGACAATTGTACATAATTAGTGTTGAAGACTAGTCGATTTACAGCCTGATGGGTTACTGCTACTCCCTTGGGTGTTCCTGTAGAACCAGAGGTGTAAATCACATAACATAGGTTTTCAGGACTGACTGTACTGTTGAGATTATCTTGATTTGCGAGGGATATGCTCTGCCAGTTGCTGTCTAAGGAGACGAGACGCACCTGATGTTGCACAAGAGATTCTACTAATTTTTCTTGAGTCAACAGCAATGAAACTTGAGCGTCTTCTAGCATAAAATTTAGACGCTCTTCAGGATACTCTGGGTCGAGAGGTACATAAACTCCACCCGCCTTGAGAATCCCAAGTATTCCTACAAGCATTTCTAAAGAACGCTCCACACATATCCCCACCAGCACATCTGCTCCTACTCCCAACGATCGCAAGTAATGGGCTAACTGGTTAGCACGACAATTTAATTCGTGGTATGTCAGTTGTTGATTCTCAAACACCACCGCCACTGCATCCGGTGTACTCAAACACTGCTCTTCAAACAATTGATGAATACATTTATCCTGGGGATAATCCACCCATGTATCATTCCACTCAACCAATAACTGCCGTTGCTCAGATTCTGTTAATATTGGCAATTTGAAAATCCGCTCTTGAGGATTCGCCACAATTGCCTCAAGCATTGTCACAAAATGACCTGTCATTCGCTCAATAGTGCTGCTATTAAACAAGTCAGTGTTATACTCCCACCATCCCACTAGTCCAGTAGCGGTATTCTCCATTATTAAGGTCAAATCAAACTTTGCCGTAGAACTTTCTATTGGCAATGAACTGACAGTTAACCCAGTTAACTCTATTTCAGACATGGGAGTATTCTGGAGGACAAACATCACCTGGAACAGTGGTGTATGGCTCATGTCTCGTTCTGGCTGCAATGCTTCTACCAGCATTTCAAAAGGCAAATCTTGATGAGCATAAGCTGACAGTGCCATTTCCCGAACATGAGTGAGTAGTTCGTTAAAGGTGCGATCGCCCAAAACTTCAGTCCGCATCACCAAAGTATTGACAAAAAAGCCAATTAACCCTTCTATTTCGGTGCGATCGCGGTTAGCAATTGGTGTCCCCACCAAAATATCTGTTTGTCCCGTATAGCGGTAAAGTAATGTATTGTATGCCGCTAACAAGGTCATAAACAAAGTTACCCCTTGCTCCTGACTTAGTTTTGTCAGTTGTTGAGTTAACTCAGCAGACAGGGCAAACTCCAGATTTGCACCATTGAAAGTCTGCACAGCAGGTCTGGGTCTGTCTGTGGGTAATGGCAAGAATGTGGGCGCATTTGCCAACTGTTGTTTCCAGTAACTCAATTGACTGTTGAGTACTTCCCCTTGTAACCATTGCCTTTGCCATAAGGCGAAATCTGCATACTGAATTGGCAGTGGCAACAGGGGTGTACCCCTCTGGGGAAGCAAGCTACACGTAGCGTCTCGTAGAGATGATTCACCTTGATAATAGGCATTGTATAGTGCTTGTAGCTCCTGGACAAACACATTTATTGACCAGCCATCACTGACAACATGGTGCATACACACTAATAGCCACTGTTCTGTCTCGGACAGTATCACTAATGTCGTTCTGAATAGGGCTTCATTTAACAAGTCAAAAGGTTGAATTGCTTGTTGTTGCACTAATTTCTGTGCAGCTATTTCTTGTTCAATTGTTGGTAGATTTTGCAACTCAACAACAGTAACTGACCAATTCGTTTCTGTTTGGATGATTTGAGCAGCTTGTCCATCTACTGTGATGAAGTTGGTGCGTAATGCTTCGTGGCGATGAATAATTTCAATTAAGCTTTGTTCTAAGGCGGCAACGTTCAGAATTCCGACTAAGCGCAAACCAATGGGGATGTTATATGATGGACTATTCGGCTCCAACTGGTTTATAAACCACAAACGCTGTTGAGCATAAGACAGGCGTAGTTCTGCATTGTTTGCCCTTGGTAATATGGCTGGTGCAGAAAGTTCTAAGTCTTGTTGCTGTAACCGTTGAATGTTTGGCGCTAATTCCGCAATTGTTGGTGCAGCAAATAAGCTCCGCAATGGTAATTCTACTTGGAAATTAGTGCGGATGCGGGAGATAAGTTGCGTTGCTAGTAGTGAGTGTCCCCCTAGTTCAAAGAAGTTATCATGTCTGCCTACAAGCTCTACTTTCAGCACTTGCACCCAAATTTGTGCCAGGATTTCTTCTATGGGTGTACGTGGAGCTACGTATTTATCTGATAATTTACTACTTGTCTCTGGTACTGGTAGGGCGCGACGGTCTATTTTGCCGTTGGGTGTTAGGGGTAGAGAATCTAGGGCGACAAAGTTACTTGGTACCATGTATTCTGGTAACTTTTCCTTGAGGAAGCTACGCAGTTGGTTGATTGTCGGTGTTATCTGTGGTTCCGGTACGATGTAGGCTACTATGCGCTTGTCACTCCTGATGTCTTCGCAGACGATGACTACAGATGTTTGCACATCTTTATGTTGGCTTAGTGCTGCCTCGATTTCTCCCAATTCGATGCGGAAACCCCGGATTTTTACTTGGTTGTCGATGCGTCCCAGGTATTCGATATTGCCATCTGGTAGATAACGAGCCAAATCTCCGCTTTTATATAATTTACTCCCTCCTGCCCTACTTCGGCTCCTTTCGGCTCCGCTCAAGGCAAGTCGCTCAGTGAGATCCTGTCTCCGGTTACTGAGCGTTCGTCTCCTGTCTCGTAGAGAAGCCGAAGTACTGCCTCCTGCCTTCTCAAAAGGGTTGGGGATAAATTTTTCTTGTGTTAACTCTGGTCGGTTGAGATAGCCTCTTGCTAATCCTGCACCACCGATGTGTAACTCTCCTGGCACACCCACGGGTACTGGTTGTAAGTTTTGGTCGAGTATGTAGATTTGCGTATTGTCAATTGGGCGACCAATAGGCACAGTCTTCAAATTGCTCTCTGGTTGACATTCCCAGAAGGTGACATCAATTGCCGCTTCTGTTGGCCCGTAGAGATTATGTAATTGACATTTTAAAGAAGCAAAAAAGCGTTCCTGAAGTTCTAAAGGCAGTGCTTCGCCACTACAAATAACTCGCTTCAAGCTACTGCAATTTTTAATACTTTCTTCTTCTACGAAAATCTGAAGCATTGAAGGGACAAAATGCAGTGTAGTAACTTGTTGCTCTAGTATTAGCTTGACCAAGTAATTACTATCTTTATGTCCACCTGGTTTAGCTACAACTAAACGCGCTCCAGTCAGTAATGGCCAGAAAAACTCCCAAACGGAGACATCGAAGCTGAAAGGAGTTTTCTGTAAAACGCAATCTATTTCTGTTAATTCATAAGCTTGCTGCATCCACAGGAGGCGATTGCAAATCCCTAGATGCGTATTTAGCACTCCTTTAGGCTTTCCGGTGGAACCCGAAGTGTAAATCACATAAGCCAAGTTACTAGTTTGTATACCAATGATGGGATTGTGCTGATTCGACTGGGGAATGATTTGCCACTCGCTATCTAAGCAAACAACACGCGCTTGATGTTCAGGTAATTTCTCAACTAGATGCTGTTGACTCAGTAGCACGGAAACTTGAGCGTCTTCAAGCATAAAACTCAGACGGTCTTGGGGATACTCAGGGTCAAGTGGTACGTAAGCCCCACCCGCCTTGAGAATACCAAGTAATCCCACTACCATCTCCAAGGAGCGTTCCACACATATCCCCACCAGCACATCTGCTCCTACTCCCAAAGACCGCAAATAATGCGCCAATTGGTTAGCCTGACAATTCAATTCGTGGTACGTCAATTGTTGATTCTCAAACACCACTGCCACTGCATCGGGCGTGCGCTGCACCTGTTCTTCAAACAACTGATGAATAAATTTATCTTGGGGATAGTCTACTTGAGTATCATTCCACTCAACTAGTAACTGCTGTTGCTCAGATGCTGTGAGCATTGGTAATTGGTCAATTCGCTGTTGTGGATTGGCGATAATACTTGACAGCAATGTCACCAAATGACTAGTCATCCGCTCAATGGTGCTGCTATCAAACAAGTCAGTGTTGTATTCCCACCACCCCACTAGTCCAGTAGTAGTGTTTTCCATTCCTAAGGTCAAATCAAACTTTGCCGTGGAACTTTCTGATGGCAACGAACTGACAGTTAACCCAGTCAACTCTATTTCAGACATAAGAGCATTATTGAGAACAAACATCACCTGGAACAGTGGTGTATGGCTCAAGTCTCGTTCTGGCTGCAATGCTTCCACCAGCATTTCAAAGGGCAAATCCTGATGAGCATAGGCGGATAGAGCCATTTCTCTCAGGCGCGGGAGTAATTCGCTAAAGCTGGGATTTTCTGCCAAGTTAGTCCGCATAACTAAAGTGTTGACAAAAAAGCCAATTATACCTTCTGTTTCGGCGCGATCGCGGTTAGCAATTGGTGTCCCCACTAAAATATCTGTTTGTCCCGTATAGCGGTAAAGTAATGTATTGTATGCCGCTAACAAGGTCATAAACAAAGTTACCCCTTGCTCCTGACTTAGTTTTGTCAGTTGTTGAGTTAACTCAGCAGACAGGGCAAACTCCAGATTTGCACCATTGAAAGTCTGCACAGCAGGTCTGGGTCTGTCTGTGGGTAATGGTAAGAATGTGGGTACATTTGCCAATTGTTCTTGCCAGTAACTCAATTGGCTGTTCAGTACCGAGCCTTGCAACCATTGCTTTTGCCAAATAGCGAAATCTGCATACTGGATTGGTAGTGGTAACAAGGGTGACGGTTGACCTTGAGAATAAGCATTGTACAGCGCTTGTAACTCTTGGACAAACACACCTATTGACCAACCATCACTAACAACATGGTGCATACACACTAATAACCACTGTTCCGTCTCCGACAATAGTACTAATGTCGCTCTAATTAATGCTTCCTCAGCCAAGTCAAAAGGTTGAATCCCCTGTTGTTGCACTAATTTCTGTGCAGCAATTTTTTGTTCTGTTATCGATAAATGCTGCAAGTCAACAACTGGAACTGTCCAATTTGGTTGTGTTTGAATGATTTGAGCAGCTTGTCCATCAACTGTAACAAAGTTGGTGCGTAATGGTTCGTGGCGATGAATGATTTCTTGTAAGCTTTGTTCTAATGCTGCAACATTAAGAGTTCCCACTAAACGCAACCCGAAGTGGATGTTGTATAAAGCACTGTTCGGCTCTAACTGGTCTAAAAACCACAACCGTTGTTGCGCGAATGACAGTGGTATTTCTGCATTCTCTGCCCTTGGAAATATGGGTGGTGCTGATAGTTCTATATTTTGTTGCTGTAATTGCTGAATCGATGATGCTAATTCAGCAACAGTTGGTGTGGCAAATAAGCTCCGCAATGGTAATTCTACTTTCAAGCTGGTACGCACACGGGAAATGAGTTGCGTTGCTAGTAGAGAATGTCCCCCTAGTTCAAAGAAATTATCATGTCTGCCTACAAGCTCTACTTTCAGGACTTGTCGCCAAATCAGCGCCAGTATTTCTTCAATTGGGGTGCGTGGAGCTACATATTTCTCTAATAATTCACTACTTGGCTCTGGTGCAGGTAGGGCGCGACGGTCTACTTTGCCATTAGGGGTTAGGGGTAAAGACTCCAAGATGACTATTGCCGAAGGAACCATGTATTCTGGTAGCTTGGACTTGAGGAATTGCCGCAGAACGCTTACTGTGGGTGTACTTCGACTTACCTCGGCTCCGCTCGGCACGAGTCGCTCAGTACAAGTCTGCTCTGGTTGGGGAACGATGTAAGCAACTAGACGTTTATCACCAGGAGTATCTTCGCGGGCGATCGCACAAGATGCTTGTATATGCTTATATTGGCTCAGTACTGCTTCTATTTCTCCCAACTCAAGGCGAAATCCCCGTATTTTTACTTGGCTATCAATACGTCCCAAGTATTCGATATTGCCATCTGATAAATAACGTGCTAAATCCCCTGTTTTGTAGAGACGTTCTCCCCCCTTGCTCCCCCGGTTACTGAGCGCAGTCGAAGTATGCTCCCCGGCTCCCCTGCTTCTATCGAAAGGATTGGGGATAAATTTTTCTTCTGTTAACTCTGGTCGATTCAAGTAGCCTCGCGCTAAGGAAACACCACCGATGTGCAGTTCCCCTGGTATACCCAAAGGTACAGGCTGTAAATACTTATCCAGGATGTAGATTTGCGTGTTGGCAATGGGACGGCCAATCGGAGGAAGTAGCGACCAAGTGTCCACCGAATTAGTCAAAGTAAAAGTGACGATCACATGGCTCTCCGATGGCCCATAATGATTGTGCAGAGTACAGTCACTTAGCTGACTTAGCCATTTAGAAATGGCGGGAGTAATCTGTAACTGTTCCCCAGCAGTAATGATTTCCCTCAAATTACTAGTCACTAATTCACTACTAACAGCTACCTCCGCTAGTTGCTGTAAAGCAACAAAAGGAACAAACAGTCTTTCAATAGCTTGTTCTTGGAGTAAACCTAATAAAGCCAAGGGTTCCCGGCGTAATTCCTCTCCAATCAACAGCAATGTGCCACCAGAACACCAAGTAGAAAACATTTCTTGGAAGGAGACATCAAAGCTGACAGGAGCAAATTGTAGGGTTTTTACTCCACTAGGAGAAATGGGCGAATTTTGCAGTTGCCATAATATAAGATTGCAAAGAGCAAGCTGATTCATGGCTACACCCTTTGGTTGACCCGTAGAACCAGAGGTGTAAATTACGTAACCCAAGTTATTCTCTTGCACGCCAGGGATGAGATTATCCTGATTTAACTGGGAAATAAGTTGCCAGTCGGTGTCTAAGTAGACGACACGCGCCTGATGCTCAGGTAATTTCTCAACCAATTGTTGTTGGGTAAGTAGCACTGACACAGCCGCATCTTCTAACATGAAGCGCAAACGATCTTGGGGATACGCTGAGTCAAGTGGTACATAAGCGCCACCTGCTTTGAGAATTCCTAGTATTCCTATTAGCATTTCTAGGGAGCGTTCTACACATATCCCCACTAATACATCTGGTTTTACACCCAAGGACTGCAAATAATGCGCCAACTGGTTAGCACGACAATTTAACTCATGATATGTCAGTTGTTGATTCTCAAAGACTACCGCCACAGCATTGGGTGTAAGTTCTACCTGCGCCTCAAATAACTTATGGATACATTTATCTTGGGGGTAATCTATCTGGGTATCATTCCAGTCAACTAATAGCTGTTGCTGCTCAGATTTTGTTAGTATTGGCAACTGGGAAATTTGTTGCTGAGGATTAGTAGCGATCGCCTCAAGCATTGTTCTAAAATGGCCAAGCATCCGGCTAATCGTTTCATCTTCAAATCGACTAGCATCATACATCACCCTCAGCGACAATTGCTCACCAGGGGAAACTAAAACCGTCAGTGGATAATTTGTTTGTTCAATCCACCTAAAATTTGAGAGAGAAAAATCTTTATTGCCTTGTAGAACATCAGCATCAACAGGATAATTCTCAAAAACAACAATACTCTCAAACAAAGATGTACCCCTGGGAACATCACTCAGCCCCTGAATCTCTACCAATGAGCTATAGGAAAATTGCTCAGACTCAATCTGTTGTGCCTGTAAATCCTTTAATAAACCCAGCAATTCAGTCTGCTCGGAGATTTGTACCCGCACTGGCAGAGTATTGATAAATAACCCCACTATCGACTCTACACCAACAAGTTCAGGCGGACGACCAGACACAGTTGCACCAAAAACCACATCTGTTTCTTGGCTGTAGCGAGACAGTAACAATCCCCAAGTCGCCTGCACCAAATTACTCATCGTCAATTGATGCTGTCTGACAAAAGACACCACTGCTGCTGTCGCTGGCACAGTTAATTCAATTTGTTGTTCACCATAGCCCGAACGCTGCTCTCGCATTGACAATGGTTTATCCACTGTCAAAGGAGTTGGTGTAGTAAAACCTTGGAATTTTTGCCGCCAAAATTTCTCAGCTAAATCTCGATTTTGTTGCTGTAACCAAGAAATATAGTTGCGGTAGCTGACAGTTCCGATGTTGGATAAACTTTCACCCTGAGAAATAGCTTGATAAAAATCTAACAGGTCTTTGAAAACCAAAGGTGACGACCAGCCATCAAGTAATAAATGATGATGACACCAAACAAACTGATAAGTATTCCCATCCAACTGGATTAGATGTAGGCGCATTAATGGCGCTTGCGATACTTGGAACCCCTGTTGTCGCTCAGAATCTAGAAAAATTTCTAATTGCTGTTGCTGCTCTTGCGTAGATAAATCTCGCCAGTTGTATGTTTCGACCGTCACATTCACCTGTCGATACACCACTTGAACTGGCTGGCTCAAAGACTCCCACAGGAAAGCTGTGCGGAAGACGGGATGCCGAGCTACCACTTGCTGCCAAGCTTGCTCAAAGATTTTTACATTTAGGTTTCCCGTCAAAATGCAAGTTATCTGCTCAAAATATACACCTGAGTCTGGAGCATACAAGCTTTCAAACAGCATCCCTTCTTGCATAGGAGATAAGGGATAAATATCTTCAATATTTTGCCGATTAGTTTTGCTAAGTTCTAGTTTCATAAATTTTGTAATATTTGATCGAGTTCTAGTTGATTAAGGTTGATTAATGGAAAATCTGTTGGTGTATAACCTGCATTTTCTGGTGATAAACAGTGAGCAATTAACTCCTGCAATATTTCGACAAATTCTTGGGCAATATTCTCAATCGTTTCGTGCTGATGGATATTGCTGCTATATGTCCAATCTATTTGCAGTTGTTCGTTGGTAATAATGGCATTAATGTCTAGCAAATAATGGCGCTGACCTTGTAAACTCTGGCTGTTTCCGCTAGGCTCATTAGCTATTTGCATCAGAGAGAATGTATTAACAACTTGAGCAAATTGCCCCAAATAATTGAAGCTAATTTCTGCTTGAGGAATTCTCTCTAGTTGGGCGCTAATTTCTGCATCAACATTCAAATAACGCAATAAGCCATAGCCAATACCTTTATTAGGAATTACACGTAATTGTTCTTTGACAGATTTTAAAGCAGTACCAAGATCATCTATGATTCCCAGTTCTACAATTACTGGGAAAATCGTTGTAAACCAACCAACAGTCCGTGATAAATCTAGACCATCAACGATCTCTTCCCGTCCATGACCTTCTAAGTTGAATAACACTGACTCAGAGTTAGTCCATCTGCTCAACACCAGCGTTAGGGCAGTTAACAAGATATCGTTAATTTGTGTTTTATAAGCTTTCGGTACATCTTGCAGGAGTGCTTGGGTTTCTGCTTCGTTTAATGACACTGATATTGTCTTAGCCGATGCAGTAGTATTTATTCCTTGTGAATAGTCTACTGGGATGGAGTCAACTGCATCGTAAGATGCACTCAACCAATAATCTAGTTCTGTTTTCAAAACTTCTGATTGAGCATACTCTGTCAGCTGTTGCGCCCAATCTTTGAAGGATGTGGTTTTGGCAGGTAGTTGAATAGCTTTGCCTTGACTTAGCTGTTGGTAAGCTGTCTGCAAATCTTCTAACAATATCCGCCAGGACACACCATCTACTACTAGGTGGTGAATTACTATGAGTAATCGTGCTTTTTTGTCAATACCCAGCCAGAAAAATGCTATTTGCACGATATTTTCTGACAGATTTAAACTCGCCTGTAATTCACTGGCTTTGGTTTCAATGACAGTTTCTATCTCTGTTTCTGGAACTGTCGATAGGTCAAAACGGGAGATAGTAATATTATCTGTTGGGTCGGCATGAGTTTGCTGCCATATTGTATCTGTTTGGGTGAATCTTAGGCGTAGAGCATCATGATGTTTTAGTAGTTGCTGCCATACTTTCTCTAATATTTCTAAGTTGAGATTGGATGGTACTGTGAGTAGAAATGATTGATTAAAATGGTGCTTTTCTGATAACTTTTGTTCAAAAAACCAGTGTTGAATTGGTGTTAGGGGTAATGTCCCTGTAACTAATTCTTGTTCTATTTGCAACGTTTTTGTTGTGCCTGCGACTGTGGCTAATTGAGCGATCGTTTGATTGGCAAATAGTTGTTTGACTGTTAGTTCTATTCCGGCTAGTTTTGCTCTGGTGATGATTTGAATGCTAAGGATCGAATCTCCACCTAGTTCAAAAAAGTTATCGTGTATGCCTATTTTCTCTACTCTTAATACTTGCGCCCAAATTTGCGTTAATTTTTCTTCAATGGGGGTGCGCGGTTGCACTATATCGATTTCTATTCCTGTGCGTGCTTCTGGTTCTGGTAGGGCGCGACGGTCTATTTTGCCGTTGGGGGTTAGGGGTAGAGATTCTAGGATAACAAAGGCACTTGGTATCATATATTCTGGTAGCTTTTCTTTGAGGAAGCTACGCAGTTCGCTAACTGTGGGTGTTATCTGTGACTGGGGTACTATGTAGGCGACTAGGCGTTTATTTCCGGGAATATCTTCGCTAACGATGACACAACATACTTGCACATCTTCATATTGGCTCAGTGCTGCTTCTATTTCTCCTAACTCAATGCGGAATCCCCGGATTTTCACCTGATTGTCGATGCGTCCCAAGTATTCGATATTGCCATCTGGTAGATAACGTCCTAAATCCCCAGTTTTATATAATTTACTCCCTCCGATCGGTGAGCGAAGCCGAACCGCTGCCTTCTCAAAAGGGTTGGAGATAAATTTCTCTTGTGTTAATTCTGGGCGGTTGAGGTAGCCTCTTGCTAATCCTGCACCACCAATGTGCAGTTCCCCTGGTATGCCCACAGGTACTGGTTGTAAGTTTTGGTCGAGTATGTAGATTTGTGTATTGTCAATTGGGCGACCAATAGGGACAAGTTGTGGATGAATTTCACGCTGGCAATTCCAGAAAGTTACATCAATACAAGCCTCTGTTGGGCCGTAGAGATTATGTAAATTTACATCTAGCTTACTTAACAAGCCTTCTTGCAGAGTAACGGGTAAGACTTCACCACCACAGAATACGTGTTTGAGGGAGTGACAAGTTTCGATTCCTCCTTGTTCTAAAAGCATTTGCAGCAAAGATGGAACAAGTTGAATAGTAGTTACCTGCTGCTGGACAATTAACTTTATGAGATAAGCACTGTCAGTATGACCTCCCGGTTCAGCTATTAACAACTGTCCACCTGCTAACAATGGAGCGTAGAATTCCCAAACTGAGGCATCAAAACCAAAGGGAGTTTTTTGTAGTACTTTGTCTTTTTTAGTTAAAGGGAATGTTGCTTGCATCCAGAACATGTGGTTGCAAAGGTTACTGTGAGATAGCATTACCCCCTTGGGTTGACCAGTAGACCCAGAAGTATAAATCACATAAGCTACGTTACTAGCTTGCACGTCAGCACTTGGATTCTCCTGGCTAAACTTAGCGATCGCAATCCAGTCTTGATCTAAGTGGACTACACGCGCCTGATGTTGAGGAAGAGACTCAACTAAATGCTGTTGGGTAAGTAGCACGGAAACTTGAGCGTCTGCAAGCGTGAACGAGAGACGGTCTTGGGGATACTCAGGGTCAAGTGGCACGTAAGCACCACCCGCCTTGAGAATACCAAGTAATCCCACCACCATTTCTAAGGAGCGTTCTACACATATCCCAACCAGTACATCCGCTCCTACACCCAAAGACTGCAAGTAATGGGCTAATTGGTTAGCACGACAATTCAACTCGTGGTACGTCAATTGTTGATTCTCAAACACCACTGCGACTGCATCGGGTGTACGCTCAACCTGCTCCTCAAACAATTGATGTACACATTTATCTATTGGATAATCTACTTGAGTATTATTCCACTCAACTAATAACTGCTGTTGCTCAGATGCTGTGAGTATTGGTAATTGAGAAATGCGCTGTTTGGGATTAGCAACAATACCTTCTAGCAGTGTTACAAAATGCCCCGTCATCCGTTCAATAGTGGACGCATCAAACAAGTCTGTGTTATACTCCCATCCTCCCACGAGTCCAGTGGTAGTATTCTCTATTGCTAAAGTTAAATCAAACTTGGCGATCGCACCTTCTATTGGTAATGAACTGACAGTTAACCCAGTCAACTCTACTTCTATGGGAGCATTCTGGAGGACGAACATCACTTGGAACAGTGGTGTATGGCTCAAGTCTCGTTCTGGCTGCAATGCTTCCACCAACATTTCAAATGGCAAATCTTGATGAGCATAAGCTGACAGCGCCATTTCTCGAATGCGGGGGAGTAATTCGTTAAAACTGGGATTTTCAGATAAATCAGTCCGCATCACCAAAGTATTGACAAAAAAGCCAATTAGACCTTCTAGCTCGGTGCGATCGCGGTTAGCAATTGGTGTCCCCACCAAAATATCTGTTTGTCCCGTATAGCGGTAAAGTAATGTATTGTATGCCGCTAACAAGGTCATAAACAAAGTTACCCCTTGCTCCTGACTTAGTTTTGTCAGTTGTTGAGTTAACTCAGCAGACAGGGCAAACTCCAGATTTGCACCATTGAAAGTCTGCACAGCAGGTCTGGGTCTGTCTGTGGGTAATGGTAAGAATGTGGGTACATTTGCCAATTGTTCTTGCCAGTAACTCAATTGGCTGTTCAGTACCGAGCCTTGCAACCATTGTCTTTGCCAAATAGCAAAATCTGCGTACTGAATCGTCAGTGGTATTAAAGGGGACAGTTCACCTTGAGAATAAGCATTATACAGTGCTTGTAACTCTTGGACAAACACACCTATTGACCAGCCATCAGAGACAACGTGGTGCATACACACTAATAACCACTGTTCTGTCTCGGACAGTACCACTAATGTTGCTCTGATTAATACATCCTCAGCTAAATCAAAAGGTTCAATAGCTTGTTGTTGCACTAATTTGAGTGCAGCAATTTCTTGTTCTATTGTCGATAAATGCTGTAAGTCAACAACTGTAACTGTCCAATTCGTCTTTGTTTGAATGATTTGAGCAGCTTGTCCATCAACGGTAACAAAGTTGGTGCGTAATGCTTCGTGGCGATGAATAATTTCAATTAAGCTTTGTTGTAGCGCAACAACATTAGTAGTTCCTACTAAACGCAACCCGACAGGGATATTGTATGAGGCACTGTTCGGTTCAAACTGGTCTAAAAACCACAAACGCTGTTGAGCGAACGATAGTACTAATTCGGTATTTCCTGTCCTGGGTAATATGGGCGGTGCAGCAAGTTCTAAGTTTTGTTGCTGTAATTGCTGAATTGATGGTGCTAATTGGGCAATTGTTGGTGCAGCAAATAACGAACGCAATGGTAGTTCTATTTTCAAGCTGTTACGCACACGGGAAATGAGTTGCGTTGCTAGTAGTGAGTGTCCTCCTAGCTCAAAGAAGTTATCATGTCTACCTACAAGCTCTACTTTTAGGACTTGTTGCCAAATCAATGCTAGTATTTCTTCGACGGGGGTGCGCGGAGCTACATATTTATCTGATAATTCACTACTTGGCTTTGGTGCTGGTAAAGCGCGACGATCTATTTTGCCGTTGGGGGTTAGGGGTAAAGACTCCAGGATGACTATTGCCGAAGGAAGCATGTAGTCTGGTAACTTTTCCTTAAGGACGCTACGCAGTTCGCTAATTGTGAGTGTTACTTGTGGCTCCGGCACTATGTATGCTACTAGGCGCTTGTCATCCCTGATATCTTCACGGGCTATGACACATGATGCTTGCACATTGGGATGTTGGCCTAGTACTGCTTCAATTTCTCCCAATTCGATGCGGAATCCCCGGATTTTCACCTGATTATCGATACGCCCCAGGTATTCTATTTTGCCATCTGGTAGATAACGCGCCAAGTCCCCTGTTTTGTACAACCGTTCTCTCTCCCTGCTCCCTGCTCCCTGCCCCCTGCCTCCACTGAAAGGGTTGGGGATAAATTTTTCTTGTGTTAACTCTGGACGGTTGAAGTAGCCTCTTGCTAATCCTGCACCACCGATATGTAACTCTCCTGGTACACCCACAGGTACTGGTTGTAAGTTTTGGTCAAGTATGTAGATTTGCGTATTATCAATTGGACGGCCAATAGAAATCAAGCTCTCATTGGATTCGAGTTGAGATACCGATGACCAAATAGTAGCTTCTGTTGGGCCATAAAGGTTCCACAAAGAGGCGCTTTTGGCAAGTAATTGATTAACTAGATCCCAAGGTAAAGCTTCACCGCCGCACAGTATTTTTAGATCGCTAAATTGGTAGTTGGAGTCTAAAAGCAATCTCCAAGTAGCTGGAGTTGCTTGCATAATTGTTGCCTGAGACTTAACTAGCAAGTCAAATAACTCTCTTCCATCAAGGGTCACGTCACGACTGGCTATGACCAAACACGCACCTACAGTTATGGGCAGAAAAATTTCTAAAGCAGCAATATCAAAGGCAATAGTAGTAATTGCAAGCAGTGTATCTTGTTTTGTGATTCCTGGACGCTGCTGCATGGCAGATAGAAAATTGCTCACAGATTTATGTGAAATCTGCACGCCTTTGGGCTGACCTGTAGAACCAGAAGTATAAATCACATAAGCTAAGTTACTAGCTTGGGCATTAGCAATACCTACGGTAAGCTGCACTAACGCATTTTCTTGAGCCAACTGAGAAATCAACTGCCAGTCAGTATCCAAGTTTACAAGCTGCGCCTGACACTCAGGTAATTTCTCAACTAAATGGTGTTGACTCAGCAGGACTGAGACTTGAGCATCTTCCAAGATAAAGCGCAAACGCTCTTGGGGATATTCTGGGTCAAGTGGTACGTAAGTCCCACCTGCCTTGAGAATGCCCAATAGTCCTACGACCATCTCTAAAGAGCGCTCCACACAAATCCCAACCAGCGCATCTGCTCTCACACCCAAGGACTGTAAATAATGCGCCAATTGGTTAGCACGAGTGTTCAACTCTTGGTATGTCAGTTGTTGATTTTCAAACACCACTGCTATTGCATCGGGTGTTCGTTCTACCTGTTCCTCAAACAACTGATGAATACATTTATCTTGGGGATAATCTACTTGAGTATCATTCCACTCCACTAATAACTGTTGCTGCTCAGATGCTGTTAATATTGGCAATTGGGAAATCCGCTCGCTGGGATTTGCCACAATTGCCTCAAGCAGTGTCAGAAAATGACCAGTTATGCGCTCAATGGTGCTGCTATCAAACAAGTCAGTGTTGTACTCCCACCACCCAAAGAGTCCATTAGGAGTGTTTTCTATTGTTAAAGTTAAATCAAACTTTGCCGTAGTAATTCCTATCGGCAATCCACTGACACTTAACCCAGTCAACTCTATTTCAGACATGGGAGCGTTCAGGAGAACGAACATCACTTGGAACAATGGTGTATGGCTGAGATCCCGTTCTGGCTGCAATGCTTCCACCAACATTTCAAAGGGCAAATCTTGATGAGCGTATGCGGATAATGCCATTTCTCTCAGGCGCGGGAGTAATTCGTTAAAACTGGGGTTTCCTGCTAAATCAGTCCGCATCACCAAAGTATTGACAAAAAAGCCAATTAGACCTTCTAGCTCGGTGCGATCGCGGTTAGCAATTGGTGTCCCCACCAAAATATCTTCTTGTCCCGTGTAGCGGTAAAGCAGGGTATTATATGCCGCTAACAAGGTCATAAACGAAGTCACCCCTTGCTGTTGACTGAGCTGCAACAACTTTTGAGTTAACTCAACAGACAGAGTAAACACATGATATGAGCCATTGAAAGTCTGCACAGGAGGTCTGGGTCTATCTGTGGGTAGTGGCAAGAATGTGGGTGCATTTGCCAATTGTTGTTGCCAGTAACTCAAGTGGTTTTGTAGTACTTCCCCTTGCAACCATTGTCTTTGCCAAATAGAGAAATCTGCATACTGAATCGGCAGTGGCAACAGGGGTGTTCGCGTAGCGTCTCGTAGAGATGGTTGACCCTGAGAATAGGTATTGTACAGTGCTTGTAACTCCTGGACAAACACACCGATTGACCAGCCATCACTGACAACATGGTGCATACACACTAATAACCACTGTTCTGTAGGAGACAGCATCACTAATGTCGCTCTCATTAGTGGATCGTGAGCTAAGTCAAAAGGCTCAATTGCTCGTTGTTCCAGTAATTTCTGTGCAACCGTTTTTTGTTCTGTTACTTCTGCTGAGGCAGAGGCTGCGCCAACGGCTTCGCTCAGTACAAGTGTGGGTAAATGCTGCAAGTCAATTACTGTTACTGTCCAATTCGTTTGAGTTTGAATTATTTGTGTTGGCTTTCCATCAACAGTAACAAAGTTGGTGCGTAAGGCTTCGTGGCGATCGATAATTTCTTTTAAACTTTGTTCTAAGGCTGCAAGATTAAGAGTTCCTACTAGACGCAAACCAATGACGATACTATATAAAGCACTGTTCGACTCTAACTGATCTAAAAACCACAAACGCTGTTGAGCATAAGACAGTGGTATTTCTGCATTCTCTACCCGCCTTAAGATGGGTGGTGCTGACAGTTCTATATCTTGCTGCTGTAACTGCTGAATCGATGGTGCTAACTCGGCAATTGTTGGTGCAGCAAATAAGCTTCGCAATGGTATTTCTACTTTCAATCTGCTACGTACACGAGAGATGAATTGCGTTGCTAGTAGGGAGTGTCCTCCTAGTTCAAAGAAGTCGTTATGTCTGCCTACGAGCTCTACTCTCAGGACTTGTTGCCAAATTGATGCCAGGATTTCTTCAATGGGGGTGCGCGGAGCTACATATTTCTCTAATAATTCACTACTTGGCTTTGGTGCTGGTAGGGCGCGACGATCTATTTTGCCGTTGGGGGTTAGGGGTAAAGATTCTAAGATAACGAAGGCACTTGGTACCATGTATTCTGGTAGCTTTTCTTTGAGAAAGCTACGCAGAACGCTGATTCTAGGTGTCACCTGTGGCTGCGGTACGATATAGGCTACTAGGCGCTTATCACCCCTGATATCTTCACGGGCTATGACACATGATGCTTGCACATGGGGATGTTGGCTCAGTGCTGCTTCGATTTCTCCCAACTCAATGCGGAATCCCCGGATTTTTACTTGGTTATCGATACGCCCCAGGTATTCGATATTACCATCTGGTAAATAACGAGCCAAGTCCCCTGTTTTATATAAAAGTGCTGAGTGCTGAGTGCTGTTAGCGGTAGCGGGGCGTTTAGCCCGTGCTGAGTGCTGAATTGCCCCCCTGCCCCCCTGCTCCCCTGCTCCCCTGCTCCCCTGCCCCCTGCCTCCACCGAAGGGATTAGGAATGAATTTTTCTTGTGTTAACTCTGGTCGGTTCAAGTAGCCTCTTGCTAATCCTGCACCACCTATGTGCAGTTCTCCTGGCACACCTACAGGTACTGGTTGTAAGTTTTGATCGAGTATGTATATCTGGGTATTAGAAATTGGACGACCGATGGAAATTTTTTGGTCTTGAGTAGTGCATTTAGCGATCGCTGCACAAACACTCGCTTCTGTCGGCCCATAGGCATTGAAGAAGTTTCTTCCTGTAGCCCATTGTCGCATCAGTTCAATAGGACAGGCTTCTCCGGCGACAATGATTGTTTGCAATGTTGGCAGTTCTTCTTGTGGCAGGACTGCCAGTGCTGATGGTGGTAGGGTGACATGGGTAATGCCATCATTCTTTAATCGGTCAATTAAAGGCATACCCGGCATGAGAGAGTCTTTTGTTCCTAAGTAAAGTGTTGCCCCCGATCCAAAAGCCATCAATATTTCTGATATGCAAGCATCAAAACTGAAGGAGGCAAACTGGAGAACTCGACTATCACCAGACAAGCCAAAAGTCTGAATCTGAGCTTGAGCTAAATTGCACAATCCACTATGCTCAACCATTACTCCTTTAGGTTTGCCTGTGGAGCCGGATGTGTAAATCACATTCGCTAAATGAGTAGCCGTCACTACCTTAATAAGGTTATCCTGTTTGTTTTGCAGAATTTCTGAGCAGACTTCATCTAAGCAAACCAATTTTGCCTGATACTCAGGTAGTTTATCGAGGAGTCGCTTTTGACTCAGTAATACGGAAACTTGAGCGTCTTCAAGCATGAACGAGAGGCGGTCTTTGGGATACTCAGAGTCAAGTGGTACGTAAGCCCCACCCGCCTTGAGGATACTCAACAGTCCCACGACCATCTCTAAAGAACGCTCTACACAAATCCCCACCAGCACATCCGTTCCCACTCCCAAAGACCGCAAATAATGCGCCAAAGAGTTAGCCTGACAATTCAATTCATGGTACGTCAATTGTTGATTCTCAAACACCACTGCCACTGCATTTGGTGTACGCTCTACCTGCTCTTCAAATAACTGATGGATACATTTATCTATTGGATAATCTGCTTGAGTATCATTCCACTCAACTAATGACTGTTGCCGCTCAAATTCTCTTAGCATTGGCAACTGGGAAATTCGTTGCTGAGGATTAGCAACTATTGCCTCAAGCATCGTTACAAAATGCCCCATCATCCGCTCAATGGTGCTGTCATCAAACAAGTCGGTGTTATAATTCCATGTACCTTTAAGTGAGCCTGGGGCCTCAAGAATGGTTAAGGTTAAATCAAATGCAGCCCCTTTAGTCTCTGGAATCATCGATTCCACAATCAAACCATCACTATCCATAAGTGACACTTCTGTGTCATTCTGATGGTAGCTATCCCAAGCAAAGGCTACCTGATAGAGTGGCGAAAAACTGGGGTTGCGGACAGGTTGCAGTCGCTCCACCAGCAGGGGAAAGGGATAATCCTGATGCTCTAGGGCATCTAACACACAAGAGCGCGATCGCCCCAGCAACTCTTGAAAAGTCGGTTTTCCTGAAAGGTCTCCTCGCAAAACCACAGGATTAGTAAAGTGATCCACAATCTTTTCAAACTCTGAACGGCTCCAATTCCCCATTAGAGAGCCAATTAAAATATCTTCTTGATTGGTATAACGCAGTAATAGTATTTGTAATGCTGTTAATAAAATTATGTAAAGAGACGTATCTTCTCTCTTTGCTAATTTTGTAAGCAATTGCCGCAGTTTTTCTTCAACAGTAAAAAACTTGGAAGCACCATTATAGGTTTGGGTCTGAGGTCTTGGGCGATCTGTTGGCAAATTTAGCAATGGCAACTCACCAGATAGTTGTTGCTGCCAATAAGCCCACAAACGCTCACCTTCTGAACTACCGAGCATTTGCTCCGACCAGTTGACGTAATCTTGATACTGATAGTTTTGTACTGGTAGTTGGGCTGCTACACCTGTGATAATTGCTTTATATAAGGCTCTCAGTTCACTGAGCATGATTTCTAAAGACCAGAAATCCCCTACTATCTGATGCAGCGTGATTAAGAGAATATGTTCTTTTGTTGGTAATTTATCAGTTTTAGTATGGTTAATTAATAAATCAAAGCGCAATATCGAACCCTGTTCTAAATCGAAGGAGCGATCGCTTCTTTCTGAAAGCCATTTATTTACATCATCTTGGCCAAGATCGAAAGTTTCTTGGATGCTAAAGTCAACTTGCTGGTTTTCATGAACTGTTTGCACAGATTCCCCATCAATGGTCACAAAGGTAGTCCTCAAACCTGGATGCCTTTCAAATAGGGCTTGTGCTGCTTGCTTCAGGGCTGGAATATCCAAATTTGTGACTAATTTTGCTGCATAAGTGCCGTTATAAGCGGTATTGCTAGGTGCTAATTGATATAAAGACCAGAGTGCCTGTTGACCGTGGGAGAGGGGATAAGTTGCAGCCTGATTAATACTCTGGGATAAAATTCGGATAATTTCCGGTTTATATTGTTCAATTTCCCCCAATAATTCAGAGGTTAGTGACTTTTTAGGCGATCGGTAGCGCAGTTTTCCTCCATCAATCCAGAGTTCAACATTATTTGCTGAAAGGTTTTCTAAAAGCTCTGTTAAATTCATAGTTTACTATCCTTTAAGGAATGCTTTTTTTACAGGAAACAAAGTAATAATTTTTCTCTAACCCTGTTACTTTTAATAGCTTCACTAAGCGTGGTTGTTTAGAAATTAGATAATATTTTTTTTCGAGCAAATATTCGTGTTAGTACAATATAAGTAAGTGAACTCCTCTTTGAACTTTTTATCTGTATCTCTATTACTACGCAATTGTCTATGATTAAACTTTAATTAATGGTATTTAATTAATCGCATCCTTCTGTTTCATTGGGTTAACTCTTTTTGCTGATTTGAATTTTTTAAATACTTGGTATGTTATTTAACTGCATTAGCCCACCCTACTTAAAGTAGATTTTTTAAGAATTACAATTATTTAGTTATATTTTTCGGAAAGTACAGCTATATATCAAAGATTCTTACTCAACTATTTCAACTATTTTTTGGGTTTCCACTTTTTGAACATCACTAATTGTTTCTATGCTAAATAGACTTTTTGGCTCCTCTGTAATGGATAAATATTGAATTACTGAATAACTATTGGGACTTAGACAAAAAACACCCATAAAATAGTCTCAAATCTATATACAGAGATATTTTGACATCGTTTTGCTTGGTTTATTGATATATCTAGGTTTGAGCCATTTTTGAGCTAATGGTGTATTTCCCTTGCCCTGTATGGGCTTGAAGCTTGTTTCTGCCTCAAAAATGTTTAAGTCCCGCTATTACGAATTGCTTTTTACTCCGTTCTGCATAAATGTCCTTGAAAATCGCTTCAATTTTATATTGGGCTACAATATTTCTCGACAATTGTTATCAGACTAGCAGGGATTTCTACGCTCCAAAGGGTTTCAGCAGGCTGTGATAGTAGCTGCAACTGTGGCATAACTACCCTCCTGATGTGATTAAGATTATGCCAGAAATACCATCTAACCCAGCCAGTTTTTACGGTTTCATCTATTGAACTTACCTCAAATTCTTACAGTATTAGTTAAGGAATAAAGTGAATATTGACGGCAATCCCTGATATTTAGTAGTACAGAGACTTACTTACCTGATGATCTTTAGAAGTGAAGTAAAAGTTTACCTTTAAATAACCAGAGGTAAGCTTATTTAAAGGTAAACTTTTACTTTAATCTATAAATCATCTCAGATTTGCCAATAAAATGCAATACTACTTAAGAAAATTAAGCAGGTAGTTAAGCAGGTAGTTAAGCAGGCAGTTAAGACAGTTAAGACAGTTAAGACAGTTAAGACAGTTAAACAAATAATAAAGATATTTAAAATAGTTAGTGAATATTGAACAAAAATTCAGAAGTCAGAATCCCTCACGAAGATTGATTCTGACCCACCGCTGATTGAAGACCACCAAATTTACGATTTCGTGGGGGTTTAAACCCGTTTATTCATCCGCCACTCGTACAGAATTCATACCTGTTTTCTGGCTCCTAGATTCTGTTTTGATAATTATTCTTTGGAAGTCTCCTGAAGCCAAACTTTCGCCCGACAAACACGTTTCCTTTGTGAGAGAGAGCTAGACTAGCCCTTTCAAGGTGCGACCAAACGAAAATCATCACTTGCCTGCCAAGCGGGAAAGTCCCCAGGCAACGCTCGCCATCTCACTCCTTCGACCAAAACATAAAAAATCGCGTTTAAGACTTCCCACATATCAACTTCACGTTTGCGACCACCGGGTTTGGGTTCTGGAATTAGGTCACTCATAAACTCATAACCCCATCAATGAGGTTACTCAGATGATTGTACAAGATGAGTTTGACAACCAAGCCTCGGCTCAAGCAGAGTTTGAGGAATATGTTGACCACTTAGCTGACGCACGCAGTAGCGCCAGAAATTGAAATTGACTCAGTGCCAGACGATTTGGGAGAACTGTATCGAGTTTGGAACGGTTCCCAACTTCTGGGAACTTTTTACCAGAATCTTGAAGGCAAATGGATAGCGCAACCCTGTAATAGCGATAAAAGACATTGCTGTGACACTTCTGATTCAGCGCTGCTTTTGATTATTGCTGTCAACGGCTTACTGGTCGCGGATGTAGCTTAGAACTCAATATTTTTGTCATCACTTAGAGACGTGGATTTAACACGTCTCTTTCTTGTTTGAAGCTTTTGATCAACAGAACTATGATCAAGAAAATATTATTAACTTAATACGGTTGCTTATAAAGCTCATTTTCTAGAGCTGCTTGTACTCTCTCAGAGCAATTTCCTCGTAGCGCAGCCAGCCTAATCACCTTCCAAGGCTGAATTTCTTCTCCGCAATCATCAAGCCGCTTAATTGCCCATTTAATACGCCGAATCTGAAAATCCTCTACAGTTTCTGTGACTGATTCTAAATAAACCTTAGTCAGTGGCATTTCTGCCAAATGTTTTTCGAGTAGTGCTAGTAAGCCAATATTTTTCCCTATCTTGCCAATAGTTATTCTCGCAGGTTTTTCTGCACTCAGAAGCGATCGCACAGCATTTTTTACCTTTTCGAGAACTTGCTTGTCTCTTTCTACCCAGTCAACTTTACCGACGGAAGGGAAAGGCATTTTTAAAGAAGGCGAATTTTTGTTGAGCCACTCTTTATCGTTTCTGTATAGCCAAATATATGTTGCCTTAGCTAATGCCCTGAGAGTAGTTTTCGATGTCTCTGGGTACTGCTTTTGTAAAGCTTTCCAAGCTTCCCTGTATTTTACTTTGCGATCGCTGGCTAAATTTAGATTTGAGTCTAAAACTTCCTCTAAGTCTACTAGCTGATTTTCCTGTGAAGATTTCCAAAAAGTTTTTAGCTTAAGTATGGCAGTATAGCGTTTTACTGTTCTGGAATCGACCTTGAGTTGTCTTGCTGTCTCCCGTAGACCTAACTTTTGGATTTCTACCAGTTCTTTTAGCTTTTGCTCCCAGAATTGACCGTATGTCAAGACTTTGCCAATTCGCTGCTTATCTTCATCAGTTTCATCAGGGCCAGTTCTGCAATAAACCATCCCACAGGAACAATAAAAAGCCGTTAGGTACTTTTTATTATCCAAACAGTGAGTGACAACAAGATTAGTTATCACTGGCTTGAGGTAGTGGTCTACCGCAGCATTTAGACACAGCCAAGACCCCTCACCAAAAGGTTTATACTGATAATCCGTATTGAAAAATTCCTCGATAGAATTCGTCAAAAATCTAATTACCAGTAGATGTCTGATGGAATGAAATGACTTTCTATGCTTCCTAACAATGCTGAATAGCCAGTTTTGCTCATTTTCGTAATTCACCATTGAGTTAACAGCCTCAAGCATTTCAGCACCATAAAAGAACAAGAAATTATCTAGTAGCCTCTTCTGGTTTACTCGCCCGGTTGCCGTTGCAAAATTTTTTTCAATCAATAAAGCTATATATTTTCTTTGAAACCACTCTAGTTCTTTAGAGAAAAGATTACTAGTTATCAACCATGAAATATCTTGAGCCAGCAGTCGTAACTTCTTTAAAGTCTCTTGACTGTAAGTCTGTTGTATCGGTACAACAGGACAGTTTTCTTGGCTTGTAGCATAGTATTCATGCCTGTTAAAACCTTGCATAAAAATTGTACTATCTTGCAAAGTCACACCATGAACTGGGCAAACTAGAACCCCTGGTGTTTGGTGTAGTCTATGCCAGTAGGACTCACCATAGTTTTGCAAATCTTCTTCCAAACATTTTGGGCAAAATCGTAGATACCTCTGCATCTTCAACGAACTTGCCATAATTCCGGTTCTGGTATGAATATCTCCTCCGAAATCTGCTTTCATAGACTCCATCACCTGGCTGGCTCTTTTTGGTGGTAGGAAAACACTGTAGAAAGGATAGAGGGTATATTTATATATCAAATCTTCTACTTGATAATTCGAGATAAATTGTAGATTCTCAATCAACGAATTAAGGTTAGAAGGTAAGTCAACAGTAGCTATTACATCTTGAGAATTAAATAGCTCTCTTAGAGTTATTTTTGGACTTGTGTTACCACTCCTAATGTGGTAGCGAGCCAAGATACTGTATAAAATTTCATCTGGATAAGGGGCTGGGAAAAAGCCAAGCATAGATTCTTTCTTATGTTGAAACCTGAAAAGAATATTTTTGTAAATTCCAAAGTGTTTCAAGTTTGTGGCGATCGCCTTCCACACCTTTCTCTCTACAGCAAACAAAATTATGAGGATTTTTGTCCTCTATCATCAAAAATTTAGGTATTACACAACGCCTATATTATTAATAATTCAGGTATTACACAATAACTAAATATCTTTGAGCAATTTATAGAATCTACCCGTAGTGCTTGCTGTTGACTATGATTTAGGAGGTGTGTAATAGCTGGGTACTAATGGGAAAGAAAGGGCAGAAAGGACAAAAAGACGTACCAGAGATGTACGACGAGGTGAAGAAAAGGGTCAACCTAGCCCTTACTCCCACTGGTATTGAAGGATTAGATGCGATCGCTTCCAATTTTGATATAAGCAGATCGGAGCTTGTGGAGAGAATTGGCAGACGACTGATTTGCCTAGATGTAAATTCCTTCACTGAGGAGGAGATGGAAGGCATAAAAAAGCACTGGCTGAATTGATTGCTATTTACAGCGATCAGTTGAACGGTCAGGGTTTGTTTACTGGTCTTGGTGCAGTTGAGGGCGATCGCAAATTGCAACTACAGAAGCAGATTGAGCAATGGGAACAAATTCGCACAAAAATTTCGCATGAAGAGGAGAGGCTTGAAGGAAATTTTTGAAGCATAAACTATGGCAACGAGAAGTAGGATCTTGTTTAACGCCTGACGACATCTAATGTTAAAGAACCGCGATCGCCTCCTGCACCAATTGAGCAGCCGAGGACTGCTCAACGTCTGACGACATCTAATGTTAAAGAACAGGGTTCTTTTGTTTGTCCCCATTCAAACAGGCAAACTGCTCAACGTCTGACGACATCTAATGTTAAAGAACTGCTTGCTGCTTGGTGCGACCCCCATCATTTCTGTCCTGCTCAACGTCTGACGACATCTAATGTTAAAGAACTTATATTTTCGCCAATCATAATGAAAACGCTGAATTGCTGATTCAGTAAAGAATACCGACTTTTTATCTCTTTATGTCGGCTCAACAAGCAGATATCCTTGTCAAAATCTAAATATCCTCTTTTTTCAACTAGTTTGAATTGTAGTCCACGATAAATCCGGTGGTTGCCATAGTTGGGACTCTTGAAGCTCATAACACTGCCAGCGCGTTTTCTTAGGGACTTCCAAAGAATAAATTGTCCCAAAAAACTAATCTTTTAGCAGTTAAACAATAATGATAATCATTATTAGGGAGGAGAGCGGCAGCCGACGGCTGCCGCTCTCCTCCCCCTTTGTAAGCATGAAAAAATCTACACTCGCGGGAGCAAATCGCAAAGTGAAGTTATGTTTATTTAAGACTATAAAGCTATAAATTACTATTTATAACTTACGTTTTGGCAAAATTAATATCAATAAACCAATTACCTAAATTAGGGAAAAGTTCGTTTTGAGAATGAGTCAAACGCTCAATTTGTTTCTCAATTTCCGACATAGATTTTTTTGTGAGTTTCACTCCGGTGGCATAAGTCCCCGTAACTAACTTAACAATTGGATGTTTACCCTTCCATGTCATACTAGCAGCGAAGTTTAAAGCCGTTTCTATTTCATCTAAAATGCTACCATTCCAATGATTTTCTAATACTGCCCATGTCCTCTCTATCGGATTATATTTGCTATGGTAAGGAGGATAATAGGCTAAACGTATATTCAATGAGTGTTTTTGGGCGAACTCTACTATCCGTTTCATGAATTGGGTACGCCGAGAACTATTCTCTGGGCCATTATCTTGATTAAGCAGTAGAGTTTGAATATGCGAAAAACGAGATTTTTCTTTTAACCAAAAATCCTCTAAAACATCAACTATAAAATCGCTTGTAACTTTCGATTCGGTAAAATATAAAAAAAGCTCATCTAGTTCTGGAAGGAATATTCCGTAAGGAGTTACGGTTGTTTTGGGATGATAATCATGGTCATCAGCTTTAACCGAAGCCCGGCTTTTACCTCCTCGGTCAAATGAACCAATTTTGACGCGAGCTTTCCCATCCAGCGAGAGACGTAAAATACTTTTGTCTTCAGACGCATTTTGATTTACTATCTCTAGTTGCTTGAAGATTGCGTCGGTTTGGGGAATTTTTTTTGAGGTTGAACTTTTGCTACTCTTCTCAAGTTATAGCCCAATTCATTAAGTTTTAAACGAATCGTTTCTGACGTAGGTAAATCTTCATCACTATAACCATATCTTTCTATTAGCTGCTTTTTAACTTCAGTCGCTCCTAAACGAGTATATAGTCTTTGACTTTTAAAAGTTGGGTCTGTCTGACTTTGGGAATCTACTATATTTTCTATGTCTGTTAAAAGATTTGGTAAGTGTAATTCTGCTTGATAGCGTCCTTTAGCACTCATATTATCAACACAAGTAATGCCGCTTGTTAATTCTTTCATCCCTTTACGGATAGTAGCTCGATTCCAGCCCAATTCTATTTCTGCAAGTCTCTGCCCTCCTAGACCTAAACCCTGTACTGTTGACGCTAGAAATTTGCGTTTTGCAGCTCCTTTTAATTGAGATGCTGTTTGTTTCAATAGTTGTTTCAGTGAAGAAGTTAATACTATAGACACCCCTGCTGCACCCGAAATTTCAATTATTATTACTGAATTTACTACAAAAAGGGAGAAAGCGGCAGCCATCGGCTGCCGCTTTCTCCCTCTCCTACAATGATTATCATTATCTTTTGCTGGGATGTTTTATTTTTTGGAAGTCCCTTAGACCCAACATGGTCAACCCAGTAAGGTAGGGTTAGCGAACCATCTTCATCTGTAACTAACCACCACAGCGACTCAGCATGATAGTTCTCAGGTAAAAGGGTAACAGTATTGATTAGATCCCGACTTTCACCTAAACACAGTCCACCAAATCGATTGATAGAAGCTGGGTTCGCAAATGCCTGCTGCAAAAGTTCTGCTAAAGTAGGCTTTGCTTTGTCTGTTTTCACCCAAACTACAAACTCAACGTTCGTTAGTAACTCTTGGTAATCAGGTTTAGTATTCTTAGGGTGATGAATATCTTTCGTTTTAAACCTGCGAAAAGTCCGAATTACAATAGATTTTTCTGGTTTAGACAAGAGCGCGATCGCTAATTGAGTTCCACAATGTTTATAACGATTTGTCTCACCAATCAGAGAAAGCAACATCCCGTACACCGTAGAAGGCGGAGGTACTAGATACGTTTCAGCGTATTCTCTAGCACGGGATTGACGAAAGCAAGCAATAGGCACTTCAACTTTCAAAACAATTGTCGTCATCTTAATCGCTCCCCGATGACAACTGCAAATCTTCAGCAATGACCTGTTTTAATGCTTTGACTGCCGACTTCACTCCAGGAAACACATTTGCTCCCAAATCTTCTAAACCCTGAGAAATTAAGCCTCCAATCCATAATTCTTTGGGATCAATATCTCCTACCTCTACCTGTCGCACTAAGTTGGATACTGACAAATTTCCCAGTTCGTCTTGCTCAAAGCAATATAGAAAACGAGGGGAAAAATCATGTGTCCACCGCAGTACAATACTTTCAGGGGAGAAATCATACAAAAAACGGGCATGATTTCCCGCCACTTCACCAATCGAAATCAAACCATCTAGAACAGCATGGATGCGAGATTTATCTTTGAGGCTATCAGGTGTCAATGCAAAACCATATTGATAACGAGTAGCATGAATCTCTGTGGCATAAAGAGAATTTCGTCCTTTGGCTCCACTGACAGCATTAAAAGTAATATTCCCAGCAAAGGGTATCATTGACACTGCACGAGTAACTTCTAATACACCTCGTCTAGCAGTTATTTTTCCTTTAGGCTTTTGCTTGCCCTTACGTGGAGAAGTTTGCTTATCTTTACCTTTAGAACTTTTTTTGCTCTCATCTTGAGATGCTTCCTCGGCATCGCCTCCAGACTCATCTGACGCTTCCACTTTTGCTGCTTCAGCCTGCATAAATCCCAAAACATCATCATCAATGAAGCGAATATCATCAAAGTTGGGGTCTTGCCAAACATGATCCGCTACTGGTTGAGCGTTCTCATCCCAACGTCGATTCACCGGATAGCCAACATTTTGCCAGTAGTACCGTAACGCCCAACGAATCGCCTCAGATGAAACAATAGTATGAACTTCACCTTTCCAATTCAATTTTTGTAAGGGAGTTATATTACCTTCATTTTCCCCACGATTATTAGCTGCGGTTCCATAGCTAGTCAAAATATTACCGAATAAATGAAACATTTTAAATTGCCTATTAAATTCATATTTTGTGTTTTTTAAGCAAAAAAAATGTGTAATTATTCACTATTAGAATCAGAAATTTCCAATATTTGTTTCTCAACCATCTTGCTTTTTGGATAACTAGCAATAGCAATAAAAGTTAAATCTCTGGCAACTTTCCAATCCATTATGCCAGAAGTTAATGGCAGTAATTCTTCCCAGTGTTTTTCTAGAATGGAAAGTTGACCTGCTCTTCCCCAAAACTCCGCAATAAATTTCCGAAAGTTTTCAGCATTTGTACAACGTCCTAGTTGCGATAAAATACGTATATTTTCTCGCTCAATTTGAGCATATTGACCTTCCTTTGTTCGCCCATAAATTTTAGCGTAGATTTTCTTCAATGCCTCATGACAAGCTTTAATAAAGAGTTTTTGACTTTCTAGATTCCATTCAGCGTTTTGAATCATCTTATAAACTCCATCATTAGTAATAAATTTAAATAAATTTTTATTTTTAAAAATTGTATATAAATTAGCCCACCAAGGAAAGCCCTTTACTAAGTTATCGGCAATTGTTCCCGTAAATACATCGCTAATGATAAAATTTTTATTTTTATACTGAATAATTTGGTAATCTGGAAAAGAAATCCGACTAAGCTTATAGATAAAATCTATTATTTCAGTCGCTTCTACCACTGCTATTTCTATGCGAGTTTTTTGCTGCTTTGACCAAATTACCGTTCCAAACAACATGACCTGGCATCGTTTTACTTGATCGGGCGTAGTCAGTTCTATAATTGTTTCGTAAGTAAGGAATCTTAATGCAGCATCTCCTAAGCTAGATACATGGAAATCCTTGTAATCTAAGTTTCCCAAATTCCAGTATTCCTGGGCATAAATTTCTAAGTCAACCACTTCAGGTATAACTAGGGCATATTGTGTCTGTTCCAGTTTGATGTGCGATCGCAAAACAAAGTAGTGGCAAGCAACAGGAGCATATAAAAGAGCAAAAGCCAATTGTGGTTTCTCTTCAAACTTAGTTTTTTTTGTAAAAGCGACATGACGAACTACAGATCCTGGATATAGCCACCCTGCTACACCAATTGATTGTCCTAATAATTGACCTTGTTTATCACAGAGTTGTTTAGCAAAATGTTGATGAGCATAGGAAACTGCTTTCTTATACTCGACATCGATTTCTATACCATCAACTATTAATGACCAGGATTTACCGCCGTCAAATTTAAAAACCTGGTTATGTTGGAGAAACGTTCCTGTTATTCCCAAGTGAATATTAATTTGGGTTTCAATATTGATTGAATGCGTATTTAAGCCTGTCAGCGAAATTAGACCTTCTTCATTAATCTGAAAAGATTGCTTTAGCAGCCAGTCTAAAACTACGAAATCCTGCCCTTGCCATTCAAGGCTAATACTGCGAGGAGTCAGCAACCAAGTTAAATTACCAGGTCGTTCCGCAGGTATTGGGTATAGTTTTTCTAGTTGCTTGAGCGTCATCCACAGCCCTGCTATGCCAGCACGATGTATCCAAGTTATGCTTGGATCGCCCAAATTTAACTGAATTTTGGGGTTGACAACACTAGCTACTACGGACATCTTATTTATTTCTGGGAAATACTCTCAAACTTATATTGGGTAGTAGTTAAAAGCAGCTTTAACTTGCGTTTCCCTTTCTCTTCACAGGCACAAAAACGCCACAGCCCATCTTACGTTTTCCCCCAATGCCATATCTCAGCAATGTTAGCGAATCTTCATCGTTGAGATTAATGATTTCTAACCCAAAACCCACAACAGTAAAGCGCTTAATTTTGATACTTCTACGTTTTGGACTACCATCAGTATTTTTGGTAATAAAGGCTTTCCCCTGTATACCCTGTTGTTCTAACTGACGCTGTGCTGCTGCTAAAAACGACTCCGGTTCTTGATAACCCTGGATAATCACTATACGCGATCGCAGTCTCTCAGCAGGCTCAAGCAAATAAATTTCAGGAATTCCTAAGCGAATTGTATGCTTACCAATTTTCAGCGACTTACCTGCTAACGGATAGATTAGACTGATTTTGTCCACAGGTAGGCGAATCTGAAGCCTAGAATTATCAGTCAGATGAATCTGACCATCCTCGCTGGGAATACCTGCAATAGTGTGAATACCCAATGTATCCATGTCGTGAACTTGGGATTGAAAATGAGCGATCGCAGAATACAACTCATAACCGTGATCCACAGGTATAGTCTGACCAATGATGCTAAAACGTAATTCAACCCAGGGTAACTTAGGCGTTAAAGTTTCTTTTGGGTAGGTTTGGGTTAAAGTTTCTGTTATGGGGGTTTGGGTAGGTAAGCTAAAATAGCTACTCATCTCTTTCACCATATCTTGTTGAACCAAACACACAAAATCTTAGGCTACTCATTCTTATTTCCTTAGAATACCCGATAGTTTTATATATAAGTTTTTATTAAGCGAAATTAACAATAATAATATTTTGTAATAAAAATGGTTTTAACTATAAAACTGCCAACTAATATTTACCTAAAAAATTTTTCTAGAGAGTTAGCTAGAAAATTTATAATTAGAATATGTATGATTCGGTCAATGACTGGGTTTATATCACAGGCTAGCAGGCAATTAAAAAAATATTTATCGGGATTTTTAATACAATTTTGATTAATAGTTTCAAAAAAGTCTTGCCCATAAAAGTTAAAGATAGATTTAGAAAAATCTTTCTCTTTAAATATAAATTTACTACCTGGAAAAAGTGTGATTAATTTTTTATTAACTAAATAATGCTTATATTGGCTGCGAAGCCAAGCTAAACCTTTAAAATCCATATTATTACTAATTAGCCACTCAACTTCCCTGGCTAGCACTATTAATTTTTGTAAAGTTTCTTCTGTATAATTTCTTGTGTTCGTATTGAGAATACAATTATCTGGACTTGCAGCATGATAGTGTGTGTTTCGCGTTTCGACAATAACTGAGCTATCATATAGAGCTGAATTATGAACAGAGCAAACCATTACACCAGGAATTTGGTGAAACCGATGCCAGTAACCTTCTCCAAATTTTTGCATATCTTCTTCCATACATATAGGACAAAACTTGAGAAACTTTTTTGCTCTATCGGTAGAGTTAAAAGCTACTTTAGCCATCTCTAAGATAGAGCCATTTAGTTTTTTCTTCATTGACTCTCTTACTACCCAAGCTTCCTGTGGAATTAGAAAAGTCGCATAAAAAGGGTATAAACTATGATTTTGAATTATATTTTCTACAGTCTGCTTTGAACGCAAGGGTAAGTTATTAACTAGATAATTTAAGTTACTAGGTAAAATAACTCTACATATTTGTTGAGAATAATATCCAAATAGCTCTATTTCTGTTTGCCTGAAACTTGTGTTACCACTCCTGATATGATATCGAGCTAAACCACTATACAAAAGCTCATCAGGATAAAGTTGTGGAAAAAAACTGAGCATAAGCCTACTCAATATTGATAAAGTCTTGAAGTGGATTTTTAATTATATCTGCTGTTTTTAAGTCTTGATAAGCAGGAATTTTTTTATTCTTGGCATTCTCGACAATTTGGCGAATATCATTACTCTGATATTTTGGCTTTGTTTTGCGTATGTTCGTCTTTGCAGTGCCTTTCTTAACTGGCTCGCCTTGCAAAGCATAAATATATGCTTCTTTTACCAACGAAGGAATATCTGCATTATCTTCATTAATTGCAAAAACTTTTTCAGCACACTCTTTAGCTACAGAAGGCTCTACATCTAACTTCACAAGTTCAACAATAATATGACGTAGCTTTACTGATTGATTTCCCCTGTTTTGCTGCTTACGTCCTAATCTGCGAACTTCTTCTAAGTCCCTAGATTCAAGCTCAGAGAAACACTTGTTTTTATATTCTATAGCATCAATGGGAGCAATATCTTTGTATTTAATCATCCAATCCTCATCTCCTGACCTTATAGCATCCAGCATTGGTTTGACTAAATATAGTCCATCTTTTGCTGATTGGTGAATTAGGTCAACAGTAATTTTCTCATCACCTCCGAGCGAAATTGCCCTCCATTGAATCATTTTATAGAGCTTGATAGCAATATCAATAATTCCTTGACACTCGTAGTAGAAAGCTTTGTTAATTTCATCAGAAAAATCAACAGGAGTTTTTGTCCACTGATACTCCCATATTCCCGTGAGGAAGAAATCCCAGTCATCATCTTGAAGCATTCTCTCCCAAATGACACTTCCTTGCCCTGTTCCTCTTCTAGCATTCCGAAAATTACCTTGTAAAATTGGAAAAGCTTCGTTTGTTCCCACTCGAATTACTGGAACTCCGATAGTGTTATCCATTTTGACTAAAAAATTTAATAAATCATCTCTATTCCTTCTTGCGTTCACCAAATTTTGCATTTCATCTATAACCAAAACTCCTAAGTGATGGGTATGAGCAATTTGGGCAACTTGAGCTAACATATAGTCTTCTGAATTACCTCTAGAACCAAATTTCTTGAAGTAGCTAGTTCCAAGAAGCCTGTCAACAGCAAGAAAAATATCAGTACACAAACCTTTCAAAGAGCGGGGACAATCAACTTTCAGCCAAACAATTTGGAAAGTAGTATATTCTGGATGAAGAATGACCTGCGGGTATAAAGACAAAATATTCAGCAGATTAGTTGACTTGCCCATTCCTGATGGGCCAATCAGTGTCAGCCCTGATGCAGAGGTAGGAACATAAACATAATTTTCCAATGTTTTACCGCCGCCATCTTTTATAGCATCATAGATTTGCCTTGACCTACGTGTATATTCTGGCTTCAAAATATTTCGAGCTATATAGCCTTGCATAATTAACACAGCAATTACCTTCTGTAGCTCGATTGTCTTATTCTGTGGATCAAAATATCTCGATAATCGTTCAATGCAATGAAATCTATACTGTGGCTCTAGCTCCGTCTCTACAGAATCATAATCAGGCACTTCTGTCACTCTTTCAACAAACTCATCTCTTGAAAGGATAGGAGGTAATGCCTGAACTAAGGGATTAATATTATATTCAGCTAACTTATGGTCATTATATTTAGCAATAGCAGCCCAATCACCATTTGGAATTTCAACCCATTCACGCTCATTCTTTCCGTCCACGTTTACGCTCCAGTCGTTTCTGCTTAAGAATATCAAGATGATTAGGTTGCAACGAATTGGGTGGTTTTAAGCTTTCATTGTTCGTCTCTACAGCTTCCGTGCTAGTTGGAGTTTCTGTTTTTGCTAGCTCAAATCCCTCATTTTCACGCCGTTTAGCCTTTTCAAAAGCCCTGTTTTCTCTAATACCAGCAACTTTTTTGCTCTTACTTAATGGTTCATCCTGAGCCGCCTCAGTCATGTTTTTTGCTTTACTAACTATATGTTCTATATCTGCTATTAAATCAACTTTTTCTTGTAGTGTTTTGCCTTGAGTTTTTTGCTGTTGTAATTCTTCGTAAGCAAGCATATACTCAATATCATAAAAGTTTTTGTTAATGTATCTACCTTCTGGGTCAAGAAGAAAACACTTTTCAAAATTTCTACCATCCTCTAATGGGAGGTAAATAAAATTAGGGTTCCTAATATCGTAGGAAACTATTAACGATTTCTCTGATTTAGAGAGCATATTGCTTCTAGCTTTTTCAAACCATTGTTCCTTTTCTGCTTGATCACAGCTATAGTACATATTCTTGCCTCTGAGTTTAATGCCTTTAGCAGTGATGGTGGCTTTTTCAGTTGGCATTAGATTTAATTTGACAATATCTTCAGAAAAGCTTCTAAGTCTACCAGAGCGATTAGCGATACCCCACTTCCATAACTCTCTAGGGATAGGAGGTACATCATCAGCAATCATCGCTTCATCCCTCTCATATTCATTAAGAGGTTTATTATTGTGAAAAATAATTAAACGAATAATAATTTCAGCAAATTGGTCTATATCGAGTTTACTATCCAGTCGATAATCTCTTGCGCCTCTTTGTCTAAAATCTGTATCCACATAACCAGGTAAGAAAGGCTTTTAAAATAGTTGCTAGCTCATGTAATTGAGCAATATCCATCTCAGAGTTTGCTTCTAATTTATAGGCAGAATGAATCCACTCAACATTTTCCGCTAATAGCCTTGGAATTTCATTTTCTGTAACAATTCCCCAGTCTATGCTTTTTGCTAAGTAGTACCGCCTCTCTAATTCCAATTTTTCAATTACTCGCTTTTTCTCTAGCTCTGTTGATTGCTTAACTGTTCGGGCAATCTGAACCTGCTTTCCATTCTGATTTACTGTAAGCATGAAATCAGTTGTTAAGACATAAGGAGTACCACTTTGTAGGTCTACAGGATACTTTATACCCATCTCCGTAGCAATACTCATCGCTAGGTCAAGGTCGTCTAAAGGGAATTGCTCTCTTGTATCTGTGACGACATCTGACCACTCAAATAAATAAAATAATCGTTTTTCTTGGTCTGACAAGAAATGATGTACTCGGTTGCTTTTCCAGCCAGGAGTCCTAGACGACCGACCTTTCGAGGGAAAATCTTGGATTGTAATCCAGGGTTTATAGTCTTTACCACTCCCGCGCCCACGACCTTCTTTTCTATAGCGCTCAAATTTGGCTTGCGTCCATTCTCCTCTGCCTCTAACCATAAAAATAACCCCTGAGAGCGATCGCATATCTTCTTAATACAAGCGTACTCTGTAAAGGGTTATTGTTTAACCGAATTATTAATTGTTTAACCGAATTACTAATTGTTCAACCGAATTATTCCTCCACATTTAAATTAAAGTATAAAATTATACTATTCTACCGTGACACTTTTTGCCAAATTCCTTGGTTGATCGACATCTAAACCGCGACGGGCGGCAATATGATAAGCCAATAATTGCAGGGGAACTACTGTAAGGATGGGAGAAAGTAACTCTTCTACATGAGAGACGGGAAGAAGATCGTTAAATATTTCCGCAGCTTCGCTATCGTTGACGGGAGTCACGCCAATTAAGCGAGAATCTCTGGCTTTGGCTTCTTGGGCATTAGAAATAACTTTTTCGTAAATACTACCAGGGATTGCGATCGCAACTACTGGTACTTTCGCATCTAAAAGTGCGATCGGGCCATGTTTCATCTCTCCAGCCGGATACCCTTCAGCATGAATATAGCTGATTTCTTTTAATTTCAATGCCCCTTCCAAAGCAATGGGAAAGTTAATTCCTCTACCCACAAAAATGAAATCTTGAGTTTCAGCAAATTCATGGGCTAGCTGTTCAGTTAAACTTTCCTGATTTGCCAAAGTCGCTTCAATTTCTTTGGGAATCTGTCGCAACCCATTAATAATTTGATCTAGTGTATCTTTTGAAACTGTCTGACGACGAGCTGCTAAATCCAATGCCAAAGCATAAAACGCCATCAGTTGAGCAGTAAAAGTTTTTGTCGCCGCCACCCCAATTTCAATTCCTGCTAGGGTACTGATGACATGAGGTACTAGATGACCAAGGCTGCTTTCAGGACGATTGGTAATGCCCAGTAGTCGCGCTTGATATTTGGGTTCTTTCCCTTGGCGACGTTCTTTTTCCATCGTCAAAGCTGCTAGGGTATCGGCTGTTTCACCTGATTGGGTAACGCCAACGATCAAGGTGTTAGCCGTCACGGGTGATGGTGCATAGCGATACTCAGAAGCGTAATGCACCTGAGTTGAAATTCCTGCTAGTTGTTCAATTAAATATTTTCCAATTAATGCTGCGTGCCAACTGGTACCACAGGCGACGATCTGAATTTGTTCTAAATCGGTATATAAATCTTCAGGTAAACCAAGATTGATTGGTGATTCGGTAGATTCGGTTGGGTTAAAGTATGCGTCTAAACTCGCTCTTACTACTCCTGGTTGCTCATGAATTTCTTTGAGCATGAAATGTTTGAATCCCTGCTTTTCTACCATTGCCGGATTGAAGTTGAGCAGCCGGGGTTGTTTTTTCAACCTGTCGCCAGCAAAATTGTAAATCTCAACGCCCAAAGGTGTGAGGCGGGCAATTTCGCCATTTTCCAGAGGTAGTACTGCACGGGTGTAAGAAACGATCGCAGGTGTGTCAGAGGCACAAAATAACTCCCCTTGACCAAAACCAATTACTAAAGGTGCTTGTTGGCGAACAACAATCAATTCATCGGGGAAATCAGCAGAAATAACTGCAAGTGCAAACGCCCCGCGCAAATGGTTAACGGCTTGGCGAACTGCCTCAAGGAAGGGAGATGAAGGGGGAAGATTCTTTAAAAATTCGGCTATTAGATGGGGAATGACTTCGGTATCGGTTTCAGAACGAAATTCGTGTCCTTTAGCTTTGAGTTCCTCGCGTAACTCGCGGTAGTTTTCGATAATGCCATTTTGCACCACTGCCACTCGCTTTGCTGTATCCAAATGGGGATGGGCATTATACTCTTCTGGTTTGCCATGAGTTGCCCAGCGTGTATGACCAATACCAATTTGGGCAGGGGTTTCTATTTGTTCCAGTTTAGAACGCAGGTTATGGAGTTTACCCTTTGCCCGCACACAATTTACCTCACCTTCCCAAACAGTGGCGATTCCAGCCGAATCGTAGCCCCTGTACTCTAGTTTCTCCAGTCCAGCTAGTAAAATGTCTGTCGCTGCTTGAGTGCCTATATATCCAACAATTCCGCACATTCTTCACGCCACTTTTTTTCAGGATGATTAAATCCAGTATAGTAGGTAGCATAAAGTGGACGTTTTGCAAAGAAAAAGGGAGTGATTTACTCCCCTACCACTAGTAGTTCGCCTTGGCAACGCAAGCGGGGAAAAGGGTAAGGGGGAAAGGGAAAAGGTTTTTTATCCCTTACCATGAGTCCCTTTAACCTTTACCCAACCTCCACCTAACATTTTTAGGTTGGCAGACTACTAGCTATTGTTATGGATTTTAGGTTTTTTTACAGCGGATTCGCCGTCAGCTTTTGACCTGACGGTACAAATACAACTTCTAGGATTTAGATACCCAGAGATTATATCCCCAATCTAAAATTGCGATTTCGTAAGGCGGGCAGTGTCCACTTTACGATCGTAAAGGTGCTTGCTATTGAGACAATTAAAAGTCTTGAGTGCTGAGTTCCGAGTTCTGGGTTCCGAGTGAAGAATCAAGAAATTGTGTTTCTGATTTACTTCTTTTTGTCTCAGCACTCAGCACTGGGCACTCAGCACTCAGCTTTTTAGTAAGCTAGACCCATACTGCGAGTTGTTTCAGCGCCCAGGTAAACCCGGATGCTCAAAAAGTCGGTGGGACAAGCAGTTTCGCAGCGCTTACAGCCCACGCAGTCTTCTGTACGGGGTGAAGAGGCAATTTGAGCAGCTTTACAGCCATCCCAAGGAACCATCTCAAGTACATCAGTAGGGCAAGCGCGGACGCATTGGGTGCAGCCAATGCAGGTATCGTAGATTTTTACGGTATGAGACATTGAAAAAACGGCTCCTTTCGAGTGTTCTTTTCTGCGAAAGAATCATAATCAACGCATAGTCTACCGCAGTGGTTGATAGGCCGTAATCAAAAGGCTACATAACTTTAAACAATGTAATAAGCACCGTTAAAATTTGCTTTTGCGAGATTATCCCTATTGACTGATAATCAGCAACATCATCAGAGCGTATTTCCCACAGTTACATACCATAATAGGGTTTAATCGTAAAGACAAATGAAACAAAATTAAAAGTAAATAGGGACATCTCCATAATTTTAACTATGGGGATTTTGGTTAATAATTTGATTTTGCGATCGCCACATCTCCGTGTAAACGAAAACAGGTTGGCAATCTAGATTACGCAAAAACTTGTTTTCATTACTGAATAAAACTGCTGAGTGCGATGTAAATGATTAATTTCGAGACTGCGATTGCACTCAGCAATTTTTTTTGCGATCGCTCACTAATAACTTGTATATTTAATTTTTTAGCCCTGGCAATTTCATAATATTTTTTCCTACATATCATCAGAGGATTTCAGAAATTGCAAACTCATCATTTATAGTAGCAATTTGTGTTTGAATATTTGGCAGGGTAGCGGTTACTTGCAGTTGTTCATCTAGATTTTTAGCATCATTAAAATTATCTTTTACATATTCCCTTTCTCGGATTTGTCGAACAATACTTTCTAACAACCAAAGTTGTTCTTCCACAGACAAGGCAAGGATAGAGCGCTCAATTTCTAGTAAATTCAATGAGATCATTTTACTTTTGATTCCTAGTCAGATGTATTTTTCAAAGATATTATATTCAGTCTATCTGGTTAACCTAGAGCATGGCCAATTCCTCATCATTTTCCCCACGCCTATCATTTCACAAATCATCAGAGATTGCTATAAATAACTAGAAAGCCGTTTTATTACTTTTTAATTAAGTATTACTGCTGAAGCAAAATGTACGCTAAACTGACTACATGAATTACGAAACAGCTAGGAAACTCCTCATAGATCAGACAATCACAACCGAGGAAAACCCAGATGCGCTGTTAACGCGTATGAAACAGGGCAAACCGCCGGTACCCGGTCAGATCACTTCGATTTTGTTGGCATTGAAAGTGGTGTTTGAAGCCCTCAAAGATGCAAAGAACGTAGACCGAGAACTGGCTTTAGCCCTTTATCAGTTAAGCATTAAGGCGCAACAGCTATTTGGCGCAGGACGTAAAGCCGGGGTTGATTGGCCACCACTACTCAAAGAAGATTTACTACGAATTTCCTTAGCAGCTGAAAGTATCTTTTCGGGTATATGGCAAACCTTAGCGACTATGGAGTTGGGGAAGAGATGAGGGAGAAATCAATTCAAAATTCAAAATTCAAAATTCAAAATTCAAACATTTTAGAACTTCTGCCTCCTGCCTGCTACCTCCTGCCTCCTCTTGTCGCCCACTAACGAATTTGCAGTTCATTTTCTAACTTGCCTAAATCAGTTTTGAGCAAAACGGTCATTTGACCGGTAAAAGCTTTGCCATTCTTGGGTTGGGCAACTTCCACCCAATATACATAGCGATCGCCTACTCGTAATTCTCCCTTTAAGGCTTCCCGAATCGGAGTTTTAGCCAGACGTGCGGAATTAACTACCTTCTGGTTGGGATATTGATACACAACTTGGGCGCGATCGTAATCTTGATAAATCTCCAAGCCATAAATCACCCGCAAGGATTCTTGGAGACGCGCAAATGTCATGCCGTTAATAGCATCATACATAGTAATGCGCTCAGTCCGAATTGTGCCCCGGTCTTTGGAAAACTCCACCCTACCAGGAGGCAATACTGACGCTTGAAAAGTGAATCGTTGGGCAGCAGTATCAGTCTTTTGCACAAATAATTGCTCCCCTCTCCTGGGGCGGAGTGTCGGATGTGCTTTAATCCAAGTGCCTACCTCTTCTGTACTTTGTCCTGGTAAAGCATTGGCTTGGGAATCAAAAAGCGTTCCCACACAGAGCCAGGGCACTAGAGAAAAAGGCAAAATTAAACAGTTAAGTAGAGATTTTTTGAGCATTTTGCTGTTCAGGATTTTTATAGAAATTTCCCCATTTGGGATTAACCATAGTCTTCCCGTTTTTCAGCAAAATTACTTCAATGGATTGTAGCGATCGCGCATCTAAGCCTTTATGGATCGCCGTAGGGGCTAAGATTGTACGGACAAGAAGATAAATTTTGGGACTGGGAGATTCAAAACTCATTATATTGGGTATTGGATTCTGCCTTTAAAGAAGATGACTATTGATGACAAATTAGTACTTCGACAAAACTTGATGGAAGTGAGAAATTCCATATTCAATATCTGCAAACTGAAGTACACCATAAGCTTTAGAATGAACGCTTGCTTGTAGCGATCGCACCACCCCAAAGTCTTCATTTAACACCCGCTCAAATTCCGGTCTAAATTCATCCTGCTTATAAGGAAATGCTTCAATCTGTGCTTTTGTTTGATAAATGAAAACCTCAAACTTAGTTCTTGTGGGAGATAAAGGAGTCAGCCGAAAAACTGAAACTTTGTCTCTTGCAGTATTCACCATCATATTAGGAAAGATGAAGCCCTGATACGATTGTCCCCTTGGTTCTCCTGAAAAAGCGGGGTGATCTTTGACAAATTCATCATCTGTAAAAGGAACAAATATCTGATAGTGTCGCCCAGTTGAAGTGTAAATAATATTCTTCGGATCGAAACACTTTAAACTTTGGGCATGAACAACTGACAAATGATAACACTCTAGATAATTTTCAATGGGAAATTTCCAATTGGCTGGCTCTTCATAAAACCAACGATCGACCTGCTGAAGTTCCTGCCAAGAGTGCTGATATTGCTCTAAATAGGCTGAGAATCCGGCTAAATAACTGACTAACGATTCGCCTTCTGCTTCTGAGCAAATAAAGATAAAGCCGCCCCATGTCTCTACTCGTCCCTTAGCTAGATAGACAGCCGACTTCTCTAAATTGGGAAAACACTCAGCGCGAGGTAAACCTTTAAGATTGCCTTCATAATTGAAGTTCCAACCATGATACGGACAACGCACCCGTTGACAATGACCCTGCCCTTGTAACATCTGCGCTCCGCGATGCGGACAAACATTGTGCATTGCTTGCAATTCACCATTATTATCTCGAATCACGAACATGGGTTGATCGCCAACTTGGCAAGTTAAATAATCCCCAGGATTAGGTAGATCGGATTCACGTCCTACAAACTGCCAGGTGTTACGCCAGATAGTTTGCTGCTCGTAAGCAAAAATTTGCTCGCTAAAGTAGTAATCACCAGGTAGCCCAAATTTTGGTTTATTACTATTAGGAGTTTCATCTACAAATGATGAATGCGTGAAGATATTCATAGTGTTAAGTTCTATTTAATCAGTGGTGTTGAGCGATCGCTGTAGTCAGAACAACCCCAGATGAGATTGCCTCTTGTGCTAATTCCTGCCACCAAGCTTCCATCGCATCGATCGTTGCCCGAAACCCTGCTGCAAACTCTCCAAATTGTTCGGGTTGGATATATGCTGCCAGAGATGTTCTCAAGCCTGCTTCATGTTCAATTTCCCACTCATCTAAATGTTTGCTAAAGAAATATTCCAAATCTTTGGGCATTGCTCCTTCTAGCAACCACTCTACAAGTTGCACGATCAGAGTTAATTCTGGAATTGAGGTTGCCTCGATCGCATAGGTTGCTCCCAGCACATTAGGTAGTTGTTGCTCAAATATCGATTGCACAGTTCTTAACAATTTGGATGTAGCGATCGATGGCGTTACGTTCTTCACAGGAACATTCAGTCCTTGTTCTAACCCTTCAGCTAAAAGCGTGTAATGAGAAATTCCTTGTGTACTTTTGCCCATTTCTTCAGCAATGTTTTCTTTGAGTTCTTGGGCTACAATGTCCCATTCTGCTACCAGCGCTTTCTGTCTTGCTAATTCTGTGAAACCCACCAACTCCTTTGGAAAAATCGAATATTGCTGCATGATATAAGCAATCTGAGCAAAGCTTGCTTTGCTCAGCATTTGTGCAACAGGATTTTTTGTAATACTAAATGCCAGGTAATCCTGAGCGAGCAGTTGATTTAGCTGCTGAGTTAGGCAATCGAATGTGTTCACAATTTTAGTCCTTTCAAGAGTTGAAGTAGTGTCGGTCGATTTGTCTCAAAAGTTGGTGTAAATATAAAAAAGGTGATACTAGCGGCAATATCAAAACCAAGCAAAATTGATGCGTAAAATTAATACGCATTTCACTAGCCCGATCGCCAAGTATTTCTGAATACAGGCAAGGCAAAATTGATACTCAGTTAGCTTGGTTGATTACCAAAGATTTCTGAATACTGATATCAGGACTAAATTTGCAAACGGTGATACTAGCGGCATATCAAAACCAAGCAAAATTGATACGTAAAATTAATACGCATTTCACTAGCCCGATCGCCAAGTATTTCTGAATACAGCTAAGACAAAATTGATACTCAGTTAGCTTGGTTGATTACCAAAGATTTCTGAATACCGATATCAGGTCTGAAATTGCAAACAGTTAATTTATGAAGTTTTTGGCATTCTTGATTGCCAGATTTGGTTTTTGGAATTCAAAAACCTTGAATTTTTATTTCTACAAATATTAAATCATTATAAACATTAATACTTCATTAAGATTATTAAAGTAATGTTTAGCTACTGAAACATTTTTCAAATCGCATTATTAAAGTAAACTTAATTACTAAGTATTAATATTTAGTAAATCACATTAAATATCCCAAATAGCAGGACAAAGATGTATTTATCTTGTTCGCAGAAGCAAGGAATGAGCTTGATTGAGGATAAAGTTCGGGAAGATGAAACACAAATTATCTGAAAAATAGTATAAATACAACTAAGTGATATTCCTGGTATTTGATAGTATGAAGTTTGTGATGGGTAATCTAGGTTAAGCCAAGACTTGAGCGAACCAAGATTTACCACTTATGAAGATACATCCATCTAGCAAAGTCCGTGCATTTTCATTACACCTTGTTCTGATCGTTCCTTTCGTATTGCAAGTTTTTGCCATCGTGGGACTGGTTGGATATGTGTCATTTAAAAATGGCGAGAAAGCGGTGAACGATCTGGCGGATCAGTTGATGGAACGAACTAGTGGTGAAGTAAATCAACATTTGGATGCTTACCTGTCGATTCCCCATAAAGTTATCCAGTTAAATGCGGATGCAATTAATATGGGATTGCTGGATGTGCGCGATCGCCTCAAGGTTGGTAAGTATTTCTGGCACGAAATGCAAGCTTATGACCTAACCTTTATCAGCTTGAACCTAGCAACTGGAGAAGGAACTGGAGCCGGCCGCTACGATGGCAAAACGGTGACAATCGATGATAATGCAATCAAAACTCCAAGTCTGCCGAAAAATACGAAAACTTACTTAACAGATAATCATGGCAACCCAACCAAAGTGATGACAACCAGTACTTGGGATACCGTCAATGAACTTGCCTATACTGAACCTGTGAAAGCCGGAAAACCTATCTGGGTTCGCATTTATACTTATTACGATCCTGCTTATCCCCCCTATATTGTGGCATCGGCAGGTCGTCCGATTTATGATGCCAGCAAAAAACTGATTGGTGTTGTCGGGGCTGAAATTCACCTGTTGAAACTCAGTGAATTTTTACAAAAATTAAATGTCAGCCACTTTGGACAAGTTTTTATTATGGAGCGTGATGGTATGTTGGTTGCCAATTCTGCTCAAGAAAAGCCTTTTACTGTAGTCAATAACCAAATTAAACGCCTGAAAGCGATCGACAGCCCCAATCCGGCGGTACAAAACATTGCCAAGCAGCTTCAGCAGCGCATTCCAAATTTCCAGTCGATTACCAATACCCAAAAACTGAAAGTTAATGTTCAAGGGGAAAATTTCTATGTGCATATTGTACCTTGGCGAGACCAACATGGTTTGGACTGGTTAGTGGTAGTTGGTATTCCGGAAAAAACTTACATGGCGCAAATCCATGCCAACACCCAAATTAGTATCCTGCTGTGTTTTGGGGCGCTGATAGTCGCAACAACGATTGGCATATTTACCTCGCGTTGGATTGCCCATCCTATCTTGCGCTTGAATCAGACTACTCAGGCAATAGCATTTGGTGATTTACAACAGACACTCGAAGAAGGGAATATCAATGAACTCAACACTCTTGCTCACTCTTTTAATCACATGGCAGGACAATTGCGCGAATCCTTTGTGGCTTTAGAAAATAGTAATGCAGAACTAGAAGCGCGAGTCGAACAACGGACTGTTGAACTGAAAACAGCCTTGAGTGAATTGCAACGTACCCAAGCACAAGTAGTTCAAAGTGAAAAAATGTCTAGTCTGGGTCAACTGGTAGCAGGTATTGCCCATGAAATCAATAACCCAGTCAACTTTATTCACGGTAATCTTACTTACTTGGATGAATATACTGAAAACTTGTTACAGATGATTTATCTCTACCAAGAACGCCATTCTAGTCATGACCCAGAAATTCAAGCATTAGCAGAGAAAATCGATCTAGAATTTCTTGTGGAAGATTTACAAAAGATGCTGTCTTCGATGAAAATGGGGACTGAAAGAATTCGTAATATTGTGCTATCGCTGCGAAATTTTTCGCGTATGGATGAAGCGGAATTTAAGACAGTTGATATTCATGAAGGTATCGAAAGTACGCTCTTGATTCTGCAACATCGCCTTAAAGATAAACCAGACCGTTCAGCAATTGAAGTTATTAAAGATTATGGCAACTTGCCGCAAGTAGAATGCTATCCTGGTCAACTCAATCAAGTATTGATGAATATTTTGGTAAATGCAATCGATGCCCTTGATGAAGCAGACATCAAGCGTACCTCTCAACAGATACAAGAAAATCCCAGTCAAATTACTATCCGCACTTCAGTGGTTGATTCACAATCAATAGAAATTGCGATCGCTGATAATGCACAAGGAATGCCAGAATCGGTTCAAAACCGGATCTTCGATCCATTTTTTACTACCAAACCCGTAGGCAAAGGAACAGGTATGGGTATGGCAATCAGCTACCAAATCATTACAGAAAAGCATGGTGGGAAATTGCTATGTTTTTCTAGCCTTGGGCAAGGCACTAATTTCATAATTCAAGTGCCTATCCGCCAACAAGCTCCTGAAGGCGTCGTCAAAGTATAGACTGTTAATATCTCCCTGCCCCTCTGCCTACAAAGCGATGGGATTTTTTTTGAGTTGGAAGTCCCTTACGCGTAAACATAGCCCAAAGTAGGCATCACCTGTTCAAAGATTATGTTTACAACGCCAATTTTCAGCAATATTTAAGTATAATTGCTTGTTGATAAATTATCTCCGACATTAAAATCTTACGAATAGATTCAAATAAATAAGCATAGAGGAAAAAGTTATGGCTTTGAGCGTCACACTAGAGATCGGCAATGATGTTGCTAAAATCACTTTGTCTGGAGAATTAGATGCAATGACTGCACCCATTTTCAAGACAGAGGTAGAGAAAGCAGCAGTTGAGCATCCAAAACACCTCGTGTTGTTGATGCAAGACTTAGAATATATGGCCAGTGCGGGTCTGCGGGTACTCATTTTTGCTAAACAAACAATAGATGCTAATGCAAATATTTACATAGTTGCTCCGCAAGAAATGGTCTTGGATACACTCAAAAAAACTGGACTTGACCAAAGCCTACTTGTAGTTGATGAATATGATGCTGCTTCCTGAGAAACTCAACTAGTTACTACCAAAAAAACAAATTTACGCTGGCAAAAACTCTAATCTGCACAAGCATCAACTAGGTAGGCAATAGCATCGTCTGCAAGTGCCGCGATCGTTTCCTAACTGAGTGAAGGCTCAGAAAATATAAAATTCAAAAACATGTTTTTCTGAAACCTTAATGCCTCAACCATAAAAACACCTGGAAACACCGATGCTGAAGCTACAGCATTAATTTCTTCGAGTTGAAATACCCCATAGCGATCAAAAATGTTAACTAAACCAAGCTTAGTGACTCCAACACTTGCCAGTACTTGATTTAAGAGCATCCCCTTTGTTGCCACTGCCAGTCCAAACGCTAGCATCATACTAAATAGATCGTTGCGCTGGATATTCGTAGCGATTTGTTGTTTCACATCGCGTGCTAAATTCCAAAAAGACATACTTGGTTTTAAGGTATGAAATGTAACAGTGGATGAAGCTAATGACCCCATCTGCTCATCACTAATTATTGGTTACGTTAATTAAGAGACAATTTATAAAGTAAATTTTTAAACTACAAGACAACGCAGTATGTATTCGTCGTGAGAAGTTAAGGTCGAGCCTTTTAAAATAATTTGTTATTTAATAGATAGTTTTGGTTTACGACCTCCTCGTATAACAATAATTTTCACTTTTTTCAATTCTAATAAAGCTTGTTTTTCATGATACAATCATTGGGTATTTAAAATTAATTGTTGTAATTGTTCATACTCCCAACTAATCAAAAACTTTGTTTTTTAGGATTGTCTTCAAGATAATTCAGTATGTTGCTCATATTTTTGTGTAAAAAGATTCTCTAATATTTTTATATATTAGAATGATACTATTTTAAAGATATCTACTGTTTGGACTTTGGACAAAAAGAAGATAGTTCGCAAGTGTTCTTTCCCCTCTGCTGGCTACGAGGAAAAGTTTGTGTAGCGCACCACTAGAATTATGGCGATCGCACATAGCAATAATGCTCATAGATGATGGCTTTTATTCCAAGTGAATTATCAACTTTAAGCTTGGGGAATTGGCAGTGAACAGAAAAAATCAAAAGTCAAAAGGAAATAGTCCGTTGGTAAGGCAGTACGTTGGCGTTAGCGTTAGCGCAGCGTTAGCGAGTCATCGAGCGTCAGCGGTAGCGAGTCATCGAGCGTCGGTAATTGCGCACTTGTACTTTTTTAGGGAAACAAGCTACTTACAGCGTCTTTGTCAGCAAAAGCAACTGGTGTTTAGAAGTCAGAATGCTGCATTGCCGATCGCGCTCACCCTATGCTTCTGGTTAGGGAGCATTGCTGCCAAACCCGTACTTGGACAATCGATTGTTCCAGCTAATGATGGGACAGGGACAGTTGTAACTCAAGAGGGTAATCGCATCGATATCCAAGGAGGTAAACTTTCTGGCGATCGGGCGAATCTATTTCATAGCTTAGAGAAATTTGGACTCAATCAAGAGCAGATTGCCAATTTTCTCGCGAATCCCGATATTCACAATATTCTCACACGAGTTGTCGGTGGAGATCCTTCAACCATCAATGGATTGATTCAGGTAACTGGAGGAAATTCCAACTTATTCATTATGAATCCAGCAGGAGTCATTTTTGGGCCGAATGCCCAAATTAACCTTCCGGCTGATTTTACAGTAACGACTGCTACAGCAATTGGTTTTGACAATCGTTTTTGGTTTAATGCAGTCGGTAAAAATGATTACTCAAATTTAAATGGTAATCCCTCCGGGTTTGCCTTTGATTTCGCCAATCCTGGGACTATTATCAATGCTGGTAGTTTGTCAGTTTTAGAAGGATACAATCTGGCTTTAATCGGTGGAAGTATTATCAATACGGCTACATTGAGCGCACCTGGCGGCAATATCACTCTTGCAGCAGTACCAGGGACAAACCTGATTCGGATCTCTCAAGCGGGAAACCTGCTGAGTTTAGAGCTAGAACTACCAAGAAATACAACAGACCAACACCTAGCAATTAACCCTCTGGATTTGCCAACGCTGTTAACCCAAGGGGCTAAGGGACTAAATCTGGGTGTAAGACCTAATTTAGATGCTGGCACAGTACAGTTAACACGATCTGGTACAACTATCCCAACTGCCGCAGGAACTACGATCGCTTCTGGAACCCTAGATGTTTCTAATACAGGAGTTATGCAGACAGGTGGTACAGTAAACGTCTTGGGCGATCGCGTCGGATTGATTGGTGCTAACATTAATGCCTCTGGCACATCTGGTGGCGGCATCGTTCGGATTGGGGGAGACTACAAAGGTCAAGGTATTTTGCCCAATGCCTCACAGACGTTTGTTAGCAATGATTCGGTAATTAATGCTAACGCCCTGCGAAACGGTGATGGCGGTCGGGCGATTGTTTGGTCAAACGATCGCACTCAGTTCTTTGGTAAGATCGACGCCATCGGCGGGCTTAATGGCAATGGCGGGTTAGTAGAAGTATCTAGCAAGGGATTGCTCTTATTTCAAGGCTTAGTTGATTTGCGATCGCCTGCGGGAGAAGTCGGCACGCTCCTGCTAGATCCGACTGATATCACCATCAGCAGCGCGATGGATACTGCCAGTATGACCTTCGGTAGGGGGATATTTGCTGACACCACTACAACCTCTTCTAATCTCAACTCGACTAGACTACAAAATCAACTAGCTTTGAGTAATGTTACCGTTTCGACAACATCGGGTTTGGCTGGCAAAGGAGATATTACAGTCAGCAATCCGATCTCATGGAGTAGCGGTTCTGACTTGAAATTAGCTGCCGATCGCAATATCAACATCAATGCCAACATCGGCACAACGGGTACTGCCAATACAAATCTAACGCTAGAAGCTAATAACAGTATTTTTATCAACTCAAATGCCAAGCTAACAGCCAGTGGTGTGGGGAAGTTGGATGTCACCCTCAATGCAGATCGAGACGGTATCAATGGAGGAGCGATCGCTATCAAAAGCGGTGCTGCGATCGATTCTAATGGAGGCAATATAATTCTGGGCGGTAGTAGTAACCCCTTAAACGAATCGGCACAAGGAACAGCAGCAAATCCCATTGGAGTCAGCCTTAATGGAGCTACTCTCAACTCTGGTACTGGCAATATTTCAATTAAAGGTCAGGGAAACAACGCTGATGCGAGCGAGCAGAAAGGTATTTTGCTGAATAATAGCAGCATCATGGCTGAAAATGGAGATATCAGCTTAACAGGCATAGGCTACGGGAATGGAAACAATAACAACGGGATTCAGCTTAACAATAGCCTGGTAAGTTCCACGGGTACTGGGAAGATTACACTCCAAGGTACTAGTAACGCCAGAGGAGGTAGGGACAACGACGGCATTGAAGTAAACAGTAGCGCCATCACTGCGATTAAAACGGGGACAATTGCTCTAGAGGGGATTGCCGGAGTCGGGACTGATATTAGTGAGGGGATATATATCGGTCGCAATTCCAAAGTCAGTTCAGCCAATGGAAATATCAACCTCACGGGTACTGGCGGTAATGGAGAGGGAAATCGTAACTTCGGTATTTTACTGGAAGACGGCGCAGAAGTGGAATCGACGGCAACAGGAAATATAACCTTAGAAGGTGCTAGTAGAAACAGCACAGAAGGAATTAGCATTAACAACAGTTCGATTAACCCCACTGGAACAGGCAGTGGTACGATCGCCCTCACTGCTGATGAAATGAACTTCCTTGGCTCCACCCAAATCAAAGGTACTGGTATCCTTCAGTTGCAGCCTCGGACTCCTAGCTTAGGCATTACCTTGGGTGGCAACATTAACGATGCCCGTTTAAATCTAAATGCCAGTAAATTAAACACCTGGCAAAATGGCTTTTCTCAAATATCGATCGGGCGAGATAACAGCAGCGGTAGCATTACCTTGGCAGGTGATGTGACTTTCAACGATCCGGTTACTTTGCGATCGCCCTTTGGCTCAGGTTCCATCAACACTAGTGGATTTCAACTCACAGGAGCTGACAATGCCACCCTTAACCTGCAAGCCAACCAAAACATTACCACTGGCGATGTGGTAAATCAAGGTCGAGAGATTAGAATAACCAGTACCAATGGCAATATCAATACCAGTGCGGGAACTCTCAATACTAGTTCTACAACTGGGAATGGAGGAGCGATCGCTCTCGAAAGCGGCGATGCCATTTCCACGGGCAACCTGAACAGTTCAGGAGTTAACGGTGGTGCCATCATCGCCAAAGCTGCCACCAATATTACCACTGGCGCAATTGATTCCAGCAGTAGTTTCGGCAACGGTGGCAATATCACCCTTGACTCCAGCCGTGACATTCAAGCTACCCAGATTAACGCCCAAGGTGGGAAAAACGGTAGAGGCGGTGACATAGATATTACCGCTAGACAATTTTTCCGAGTCACAGACACCTTCACCGACAGCAACAGCAGTCTGGCTAGCATTTCCAGCCTTGGCGGTAACAGTGGCGGAGACATCACGATCCGGCATGGGGGAGGCAACTTAAATCCGTTTCAGATTGGCAATGCCTCGGTAAATGGTACAGCTGGTGCGATCGTTGGCGGGAAAATCTCTATTATCCCCCCTCCACCCCCAACTGAGACTCCACTTGTTAATTTTAATCCCGTCGATCTCAGCAATCCCTTCCCTGTTACGCAGCCACTACAAGTAACCTTTGCCTCCACACCAGCAACTGACACCAACCTACCAGAACTGGAGGAAGCCTTCACCAAGACCTTTGAGAACCATTTGGGCATCAGCAATGCCCGCATCAAAACCCTAAAAGAAGCTCAGGCTATATTGCGCCGAATTGAACAAGCCACTGGCATTAAACCTGCCCTGATTTATGTCTTATTTCAACCCAAAACCGAGCAAGACTCCAAATCTCAACCAGAGGAGACTGTTAAGCAACCACAACCTATCTGGGAGTTCAATTCTCAAAGTTTGGAGCAGCGCCGACAGCAAGTACAACCCACTACGCAACAAGCTCAAGGTAACTACCAGCTCGAACTAGTGATGGTCACTTCCTCTGGAACACCAATCAGACGGCAGATTAAGGGAGCGACGCGAGAGCAAGTCCTCAAAAACGCTCAAGAATTCCAAGCAGCTATCACTAACATTCAACGCTCTCCCCCATATCTAGCTTTGGCTCAAAAGCTCTATAAGTGGCTGCTTGGGCCTTTGGAAAAGGATTTACAAGCTCAAAAAATCACGAATCTCAGCTTTTTGATGGACGCGGGTTTACGCTCCCTGCCGATCGCCGCCCTGCATGACGGACAAGGGTTTATTGTGGAAAGATACAGCGTTGGTCTTATGCCCAGCCTATCACTTACTGACACTCGCTATGCGGATGTGAGAAATCAGCAAGTCTTAGCGATGGGAGCCGATCGCTTCCCCGATCAAAAGCCCTTACCAGCAGCTTCAGTAGAGTTGTCTTTAATCGTTAGTCAATTGTGGTCTGGTAAGTCTTTCCTCAACGAAAACTTCACAGTGGAAAAGCTCAAACAAGCCCGCGCTTTACAGACGTTTGGTATTGTCCATTTCTCTACCCATGCCAACTTTCAGCCTGGTAATATCAATAAATCCTATATTGAGTTTTGGTATAGCAAATTACTAATTAGCCAATTGCAGCAGTTGAAGTTAAGTCAGCCACCAGTGGAACTATTGGTTTTGAGTGCCTGTCGTACAGCATTAGGCAACCCAGAAGCGGAGTTGGGATTTGCAGGTTTGGCGGTGTTAGCAGGAGTGAAATCAGCGATGGGCAGTCTATGGTCTGTCAACGATGAAAGCACAATGGGACTAATGACAAGTTTCTACGAGAAATTGAAAGAAACTCCCATCAAAGCCGAGGCTCTACGGCAAGCACAGGTAGCGATGCTCAAGGGCCAGGTGCGACTAGAGAAGGGTCAGTTGGTAACAGCGAGTCAGAGTTTTCCTTTACCGCCGGAGTTAAGACAGATAGGAGACAAAGAATTTGCTCATCCTTATTATTGGAGCGGTTTCACGCTCGTCGGCAATCCCTGGTAAGGGACTTCCAGAAAATAAACGATCCAATTAACTGGGATCGGAATGGCACGCTTGTAAAGCCCAAAGACTTATTGTACCCTCGTTCCTAGCCTCCAGGCTGGGAACGAGTTCCAAGAGGCTCTGCCTCTTGACTCAGCACGGGCTAAACTTTAGCTATCCGTTAACAGCACTCAACTATACTTCTGAAAAGACTGATTTACTGCTTCAAAGATTTACATTCAATACAAGTCTTTACGTGGATCATGAATTTACCAAAATCTTTTCTGTTTTTAGCGATCCTTGTTAGCGCACTTTCTCCCACCATTGTCACTTTTGCTGGCTTGCCATCACGGCGATCGCCATCCAACGTGGAGTGGAAAGTCAGTCTCAAATTCCCACCTGTAGATGACCGAGGAGCGCCCTCTCAAACATTGGGTGGAGGAACGCGTGGCTCTTCTTGTATCGATGAGAGAGGAATACCGATAACGCCTTTGATGCCGTCAAAAAATAATTTTGGGAAAACGGTTGCAGCCAATCCAACACTATATTGGTACATTCCTGAAAATACTGCCCAATCTGGAGAATTGGCTTTGACAGATGAAGCTGGCAATCAGGTTTATCTGACAACTTTTAAACTGCCTAGTACTCCTGGCATCATTAAACTGGAATTACCAGCAAATGTTTCTCTCCAAATTGGCAAGTATTATCGATGGTACTTCACGATGATTTGCGATTTTCAAGACCGCTCTCAGGATCAATTTGTCAAGGGATTACTCCAGCGTACTGAAATAAGTTCATCCCTGAAAAATCAGCTAGCTGGGGCAGGACTTCTAGAACAGGCAAAAATTTATGCAAAGTCTCAAATTTGGCAGGAAGCACTGAATACCGTTGCTCAATTGCGCCGCCAGAAGCCAACTGAATGGGAAGAACTTTTACAATCAGTCGGTTTAGAGGCGATCGCCAAAGAACCTTTCCTTGACTGCTGCACGAGCGATCCCTAACCTCAGTACAGCTAAATATCAGCAAAGTTAAAACGGCTACTTTGCTACCCGGAAAAATTAATTTTGGTACAAACAAGATGATCTGGAGAAAGTGGAAAAAGCTACTGTGGCAATGGCGCGGTGTTTTGATTACTACTCCTAGTGTGGCTGGTGTAGTCATCTTATTACGCTTTGCTGGTTTAATGCAGCCTTGGGAGTTGGAGGCTTTTGATGGATATATGCGTCTGCGACCCCAAGAAGCACCCGACGATCGAATTGTCATTGTGGGAGTAAATCTTGCAGACATGAAAAAAATTCGTCAGCCAATCGTTCCAGATGGTCTGTATGCTCAATTGTTGCAAAAATTAAAAGCCAGGAAACCACGAGCTATTGGTTTAGATATCTACCGCGATTTACCTGTAGAACCAGGACATCAAGAATTAACCAAAGTATTTACATCTACCCCCAATTTAGTCGGGATTCAAAGAGTGGTAGGAGATAACCAACGCGAGCCAATTGACCCGCCACCAGCACTCAAAGATAAAGGGCAAGTAGGTGCAAATGATTTGGTTTTAGATCCAGATAAAAAGGTAAGACGCAGTTTGCTCTACTTAACAGATAAAAATGGAGAGACTATTTACAGTTTTGCATTATATTTAGCTTTACTTTATCTCGATGCCGAAGGTATTGCACCCCAAACTTCTGGACAGACAAAAAATTGGCAGTTAGGAAAGACAAGATTTATCCCTTTTGCTGCTAATGATGGTGGCTATGTGCGAGCTGATGACCGTGGCTACCAAATTTTAATAAATTACAGGGGGCCAGCTAGGCGCTTTTCTACAGTCACGATGACAGATATTTTAGAAGACAAGGTACCACCAGAATGGGGACGCGATCGCATTATTTTGATTGGTAACGTCAGCGAGAGTTTTGAGGATTTATTTTTCACTCCCTATAGTAGTGATTTGTTGACTTCTCCTGAACCTATGCCTGGGGTAGAAATTCATGCGAATATGGCTAGCCAAATTATCAGTGCAGCTACAGCAGGTCGCCCACTAATTAAGAGTTGGTCGCAGCCAATAGAAATAGGATGGATTTTTTTGTGGTCTTTTGTGGGTGCAAGTCTAACTTGGCAATGGCGATATGCAGGTGGGATAAAATTTTTATCCTTCCAGAAAATAACTAGCCCAATTTTGGCAGCAGGTGTGCTATTGGCTAGTACATATACAGCCTTTATCGCTAGTTGGTGGATACCTGTAGTACCACCATTATTAGCATTGTTGGGATCTGCGATCGCTATTACAGTCTACATCGCCCGTACTGCTGGAGAAATTCGTTATACATTTGGGCGTTACTTAAGCAAAGAAGTAGTCACTACCTTATTAGAAAGCCCAAAAGGTTTACAGCTTGGGGGCGAACGGCGTAAAATCACCATACTCGTCTCCGATTTAAGAGGATTTACCAGTATTTCGGAACAATTACCCCCGGAAAAGGTTGTTCAAATTCTCAACTTTTATTTAGCATCAATGGCAGATATCATTACCCAATATCAAGGAACCATTGATGAGTTTACAGGCGATGGTATTTTAGTATTGTTTGGTGCGCCTACTGCCAAAGAAGACGACACTATAAGGGCTATTGCTTGTGCGATCGCTATGCAGTTAGCAATGATGAATATAAATGAAAAGATGCAGCAGTGGAATCTGCCGCCATTAGAAATGGGAATAGCTGTCAACACCGGCGAAGTTGTTGTTGGAAATATTGGTTCTTATATCCGAACCAAGTATGGTGTAGTCGGTGGCCAGGTGAATCTCACCTATCGTATTGAATCCTATACAATTGGAGGACAGATTGTTATTTCAGAATCGACATTTAGAGAAGTAGAGTCAATTGTTAAAATCTGTGGACAAAAGCAAGTACAAGTAAAAGGAATTAAACTACCGATAAATATTTACGAAGTTAGCGGGATTATTGGAAAATACAATCTCTTTTTAACTCAAGAAGAAGAAAGATTACTACCCTTAGCTGAAGCAATACCAATAGAATATACAATTTTAGATGAAAAGCACATTGAAAAAACCCTTTTTCAAGGCAGTTTAGTTAAACTGTCCACTAAGGGAGCCGAGGTACGTCCCAAGGATATAGAAAAAGATGTCATCCCTTCTTTATTCAGTAATATTAAATTAGTTTTATCACCAAATTATTCAAAAGAATTAAGCGCTGATATTTATGCTAAAGTTTTAGAAAAACCAATAGAAGATGGGTTGTTTTATATCTACTTTACTACTAAAAGTTCTGAGATAAAAGCAATTTTTAGTAAGATTTAAGTAGTTGGGATCGGGCAGAAAGGAAGAGGATTTTAGCCTCGTTCATTGTTGGGAAAGGGCTAAAGGATAAGGGTTAATACCAATTTAATGTGAAGTTGCACATATCTTGATCCCCCTAAATCCCCCTTAAAAAGGGGGACTTTGATAGATGTTTTTCCGGTTCCCCCCTTTTTAAGGGGGGTTAGGGGGGATCGAATTCTATGCAGCTTTATAAAAAATTGTTATAAGGGTTTTTTTACCTTTTCTCCTTCCCCCAAAACCCGACAAGTATTGTCTGCCGGCCTACTTAACGCTACTCTTAATCAAGCAGACATTCAATGATAGCAATAAATCTACCAAACTGTAAGCGTTTCGCGTCAGCAATATCGCATCCATCAGTTCAAAAGTTGCATCATACGCTCTACCTGAATAGTTATACGCTGCTTAATGAAATTCTTCTAATTTGGCACGTTTAATATTGGCAGATGAGAGTTGATGGTTAAACTCTGGTGATTCTGCTAAAATTAAAGTATACTCCATTGTCCTACGCAAAAAATAATTTATGCATATAATAATCTCCCTTTTGTTAGGTATATAATCATACAAAAGATAGAGATGTTAACTTATTTAATTTAATTCTTCTTAACAAGATATAAAGAAATATTACAGAAAGGAGTCGGCTATTAGCATCCAATTATTAAAGAATGTCGTCATCCCAAAATGGCATAATTCCAACATTGCTCTGGATCTCAAACGTGCCGCAGAAATTGCGGATTATTGTTTAAACAATGCCACTGCAATCGATTGCAATACTGCTTTTCCCAAGCAAGAGTTTGAGCTAATTGCTAAGGCTGGGTTATTGGCTGCACCATTAGCGAAAGAATTAGGCGGATGGGGTGCAGGAATTGATGCTAATGTTACCTACGAGCTTTTAATGCTATTAAAGCAGATAGGGCATGGCAATCTGGCAGTTGGGCGAATTTATGAAGGACATATCAACGCCCTACAACTGATTCAGACCTTTGGTTCCATAGAACAGATCGCAAGCTGCGCTGATGATGCCCGCGATCGCCAGAAAATATTTGGCGTTTGGAATGCTGAAGCCTCTGATGGTGTGAAGATAATTCCTTGTGAGAATGGGCGTTATCGGCTGGAAGGTTCTAAAACGTTTTGTAGTGGTACTGGCTATGTTGAACGTCCTTTCGTGAATGGAGTATTGCCAGAGGGCGGTTGGCAAATGTGCATTGTGCCAATGGACGAAGTGACAACTCTTAGCGATCCCGCTTGGTGGCAACCTTCTGGGATGCGAGCTACTGCTAGTTACAAAGTGGATTTTAGCGGTGTCGAGTTGGATCAAAGCTATTTAATCGGTCAGCCAGGAGATTACTATCGACAGCCTTGGTTATCTGTTGGGGTAATTCGGTTTGCTGCTGTGCAACTAGGTGGAGCAGAAGCACTGTTTAACCTAACTCGTCAGTATCTACAAAAGTTGGAATATACAAACGATCCATATCAACAGGAACGGCTTGGCAGAATGGCGATCGCCATTGAAAGTGGTAATCTCTGGCTGCGGGGGGCTGCGGATCGAGTAGCAGCCTATGCACCAGTGTTTGGTGGCGATCCCACTATTGTTCACCCGCAAGCAAACCAACTCGTCGCCTATGCCAACATGGTCAGGACAGCAATTGAACAAATTTGCATTGATGTGATGCATTTGTGTCAACGTTCTGTGGGAACTCGCGGCTTACTACCACCAAATCCGATGGAACGAATTATCCGAGATTTGACTCTATATCTGCGTCAACCTGCTTTTGATGCAGCCTTGGCAAATGTCGGGCAATATGTCTTGCATGAAAGTAATCCGGCTTCAATACTTTGGAATGATGAATGAATTTGGCTTGATTGCATTACCACTAGACAATCCTAATGTTTTGCCCTGGCGTTCAGTTAACGAGATCGCTTGTAGCCCAGTACTGATTGTTGCACCCCATCCTGATGATGAGACATTAGGTTGTGGAGGTGCGATCGCTCTATTACGGTCTTTAAATTGTCATGTGCAAGTGTTAGTCATCAGTGATGGTACTCTTTCACACCCTCGTTCCCAGAAATATCCCGTAGCTAGACTTTTAGCTCTGCGGGAAGCAGAAACGCTATCAGCATTAAAATTGCTGGGTGTAGAGGTGAATGATGTCACCTTCTGTAGAATGCAGGATGGGTCAATTTCAACACAGTATCAAAGTGCAGTAGCTAGTTGTCGTGCTTACATTACAGAAATCGCCCCACAAATTATCTTTTTACCCTGGCGATATGACCCTCATACAGACCACCGAGCGACGTGGAAGTTAATTCACACAGTGCTGAATGACTTGCCCTTATCCCCCCGATTGATTGAGTATCCGATTTGGGATTGGGACTTTGACCAACGAGAGAGTCTGCCAGTACCTCTTGAGGTGACAACTTGGCGATTGAATATTAGCGCAGTGGTGGAGTTGAAACAGCAAGCGATCGCTGCTTATCGTTCCCAAACTACAGACTTAATTGATGACGATCCAGAAGGCTTTCGCCTAACTCCCGAAATGTTAGCAAATTTTACTCATCCTTGGGAAGTTTATATAGAGGAAAACCGATGAACCCGTTACAATCTAATTCCCTACCACCTAGCTACTTTGATAAACTCTACAGCGAAAATCCAGACCCGTGGAAGTTTGAGACAAGTATTTACGAAGCTAACAAATATGCTGCCACAATTGCAGCTTTACCCAAAGACCGCTATCGGTCTGCCTTTGAAATCGGTGGTTCCATTGGCGTTTTAACTGAAAAACTGCAAGAACGTTGTGACTCACTGCTCTCAGTTGATGTATCAAAATTGGCGCAGGATAGAGCAAAAGAGCGCTGTCAGCATCTCTCCAATATCAAGTTCCAGATTATGCGTGTCCCAGAGCAATATCCTGATGAAATGTTTGATTTGACCCTAGTTTCAGAAGTTGGCTATTACTGGTGCTGGGAAGACCTGAAAAAATCCCAACAGTACATTCTGGAACACCTGGAACCTGGAGGACATCTACTTTTAGTTCATTGGATACTTTATGCCCGTGATTATCCATTGAGTGGAGATGAAGTTCATGACTCGTTTTTTGAGTTGACCCCAAATAAACTGCGGCATTTAAAAGGTCAACGGGATGAAGAATATCGACTTGATTTATTCGAGCGAGTGTAAACTACCTGACGCCGACGCTATCACGTACAGCGTGCAATAATTTTCGGTTGAAGAAGTAATTCAGGAGCGGAGCCGGAAACGCTCCGCCAAGGCGTCAGAATCAAGACGCGACGCTCGAATACTCGCTACCGCTTCGCTATCGCAGAATTGCTCATCAGAAACAGGTTGTCTGTATGTCCGATAAGAGATTGGTTGACGTAGCGAATGCTACCTCAACCGCGCATTCCTCCCGACGCTGTGTGTGATTGGTTGTTTTGTGACGCGCTTAGATCGAGGGTTTAAGACCCCTATTTTCTAGGCTTTTCGTAGGGTAAAGCTCTTTAGTTAGTTCCAAATCATCCTGGGTCGAATTTCCGTGGAGTTTGCTGTAACTGAGCCGTAAACTCTCAAGACGCAAGCGCAAGTCTCCAATTGCTTGTTCAATTTCCACAAATTTCCAGCGCGAAGCCCAAATTTGTTCTGACTGCTGGCGTTCTTCGACTTGTTCAAACAACTGACCAAAGGTATAAGGTTGGGTTAATTTTTCTAAAAGCCATTGGACTGAAACTCCCAGCATCTCTGCCAAGGATACGACGCTATTGCGATCTGGTTGATAGCCATTAAGAACGCACCACCACATCACTCGTAATTGACGGCGGGCAACAAAACGAGTTTCGATAGCCCCTGCTGGCTCGACTACAAATGGTTGTTGTTGCCGTCCCATTTCTATCCATTCATTCAGCTGATTTGCTAAACCAACATTGGTACGTCCAATTTGTCTGGCCGAAGTTACTACTCGCACTAAAGAACTATGGCGAAAACGGGCATTTACCCGTACCAAAGCACGGTAAAAAGCTTCATCTTCAGGAGTCCGCACTGGTGGTAAGCCTCCCGCCAGTGCATACATTTCTGCTGTTACTGCCAAACTTGCTCCATAGTGTTGATAGTGGCGGGGAAAGCTGTCATCAGGGTCGGGATCGAGATAAGTTTCTAACTCGGTTATTAAATAGTGGTAGCCCACTTCACGCAGATAGCAAGCTCTGGCGTAAGGGTGTAGACCCGCACGACCAGTGCGTTCAACAAGAATTCGCCCACCTACAGCATCAGCACCACAGTTAATTTCATACAGATTGGCAGCAATCCAAGTTGGGCTTACCTGCGAGTCTCCATCAGTTGAAGCGATTACCCCCCTTGTGCGTCCTAAGCTACACAAACGGCGGTGTGCTTCATCCATTAAAATCTGACGCACTCGACCAATATAAGCTTGTGCAGGAGGCAGAGTTTTTTCCACTACATGCAGTGCTATATCTGGATGTTCTTGGGCGAAACTCCGGGCTATAGCTGCTGACTCATCGCTACAATTATTTGCCAACAAAATTATCTCGTAGCGTCTGGGATCTAAAAGCTGTCCTTGTAAATCAACTTGATGTATCAGGGCAGTAAGGGTTGCTGCCAACATCTGAGCTTCATTGCGAACTGGAACAATTACACAAACTTCGCAATGCGGTGACGGTGGTATTTGGACTAAAGTTTGAGAAAAGTCTTTACCCTGCTGTACAGATGGAAAGTCAGCAACGAAGAGCAAGCGTTTACTTTCCATAAAAACCATTTTTCCATCTCCAGAAGCAGCTACACAAGATTTCATCCACGATCAGAAATTATTAATATTTGTAACTCTATTTTGAATATTTTCTCATTTGTTTTGGATCTACCTACAGTATGATTAGTGTTGATTAAAACTCTCCAAACATCAGCTATTAAAAACTAAAGTCTGTCTGCTCTAACTCAAAGCTTTACTATTCAAGGCATATTTTTATATCTTTTTGCTAACGTCAAATTTCCGACGAGAAAATCATACTTAAATTATCTGTCTATTTTAGTTAATTGTTTTACTAATAATCCGTTTTAAGAATGAGATGAATAATATAACATATTATTAAGATTTATATTTTAATAAAAACTAATCAAACCGAAGCAGATTTATGCAAAAACTTAAACGCATGATTAATAACCTGCTTTTTGGTCGTTATAAACATTCCTTGGGTAATTCTAAAAGCACATCTGTTCTTAATTTGGATCGGCTCAACCTTTGTAGAAAATTTAGCTTGGTCGTGTTATGGCTGCAATGGTCGAAAGCATACTAAAACCAGCTATTGCAATCCAGAAACAAAACTTGAGGTGGCACTGTTTCATCCTCGTCAGCAGCTTTGGTCAGAGCATTTTAGCTGAAACGATGATTTTACACAGGTTATTGGTAAAACTCCCTGTGGTCGAGCAACAGTGTCAGCTCTGCAATTAAATCGGGTTGGAGTCGTTAACTTGCGTCGCCTTCTGACCTCGGCGGGACTGCATCCACCGCCATAAGAATCTTGGTAGTGGTAAATATCTAGCGATCGCTAATTCATTCTCATTTTAAGGTTTCATGGCATTAAACCCTCACAGCACGCAGGTTTGACATAATTCCTTGCCACGTAAAAAACAACCAGAATCTACTTAACATTGCCAACTTTCATGCCTGAAGCCTGCTTGTTTTCAACTCAGCATTCCTGCGTTGTTTTTTGCTGCTTAGTCTAAATTCCGCTGAAAAATCCACTTTTCTTGAAGTAGCCAAAGTAGATATTGAGTAATTCGGTGTTTATTGTTGGATAAATAATATTGGTGTCAGCAAGTCCAGTCAATGTATTTTGGCAATCAAATGCTGGTAACTGCACGTTCTTTAATAATTGTTCGTCTAACAATGGCAGAAAAGCATGTAAAGCATTTGGAATATTGTGTTTCGCATTGTGTAGCAATTTAGCATACCACTCATGGTAAGAAACTTGCTCTAGCGAATAACCTAAAGACCGAACTAACTCACACCATTTACCCCAAGACAGACAATCAGGAGAAACAAGGTGAAATGCCTTGCCGAAGGAGTCAGGGTTTTGAGAGAGGTGGACGATCGCTCTGCTACCATAATCAACTGGGGTCAGATCGAGGGGGAATTCCAAATCCGGCACCATACCTAGTTCGATACAGCCTTTAGTCAGGCTGCAAAAGAAGTCATCCACATTGGCGATTCCCGTTTGGCTGTGTCCAGAAATTGCACCTGGTCTGTAGATACATACAGGAAGTCCGCGATCGCGTGCTTGCATGACCAGCTTTTCTGCCACCCATTTACTTTGTAAATAACCCCCTTGCAACCCTTGAAATTCTGCCAATTCATCGGATTCTGGAATGGAGTTAGCGTTTGCATAAGCAGGAGCCGAAAAAATGCCCAGCGTCGAAACAAAATGCACGGGTTTGACTTTCGTTTGAGCGCCTAGACGCAAAATCGCCTGAGTTCCCAGGACATTGGCTGCTTTGAGTTTGGCGTAGGGATAAAGAAAATTGACGACAGCACCATTGTGATAGATGACATCAATTTCCTCGCTAAGTTGATGGAATTGTGACTCGTTCAGACCTAAGTTGGGTAACGCCAAATCACCAATGACTGGAACGATCCGGGAGCGAAACTTTTCTTGCCAAAGTCCGTATGCTTGCAAATGGCTTTGGATACGTTGGATGCCCTGTTTTACATCTTGCGCTCGCACTAAGCAATAAATATTAGCTGTGGTCTGTTGCAGGAGTTCGTCTACTAAATACGCACCGAGAAAACCGGTTGCTCCAGTTAAGAAAATCGCCTGGGGTTGAGCGATCAACTTGAATGGTGTAGTTGGACGAATTGCCGGATCTAAGACAGCTTCTACTGCCAAATCGATCGCTAAATTGGCAGCCATTCCTGTCTGAGCGATCGCTTCAATGACTTGAGCCACTCCCGCAATTGTTGGGACTTCTAATAATTGATGAATGGGTATGGTCGCTTGTAAGGTTTCTCGCAACCGAGACAGCAGTTGCACTGCCAACAAAGAATTCCCTCCCAAATCGAAGAAGTTATCGTAGATGCCGATTGGGGATCTGTGAAGTAAGTTTTGCCACAGGTCAGCTAAGTGTTTCTCGGTTTCGGTGCGGGGTGCAACAAATGTCTGATGCTGTTGTTGGTATTGAACTTGAGACTCTTCCATCTGCTGGAGAATCTGCTCTGGTGTATGCCAATCTGAAGCAATTTTTTGGAATAAGGTGGTGTAATTGGCGGATTTTTGGGGTATTGCCCGATCGCTTTGCGTTAAATTCCCTTCAGATGCCGAATGTTTTGCTTCTTTGTCTAATCGTTCAGAAGCAATAGCGATCGCTCGACAATCATCTGCTGATAACTTATAACAATAGCTTTCTGCTAAACGTTCCTTGTCAATTGCTGTCAACTGTTCGAGAAATTCGCCAACAGGCTGGTTTTTGGAACTGGGTTTGTAAATAATATCGATTTGCTTTAGTCCGCGTGCCAGGGCAATTTTACCCAGGAAGTTGAGCATTTGATATTCAACTCCTCTGCCCAACACTCGACAACTGAGTAATAAAGTATCTACCACCAGGGCTGATGCTGTGGCCTGTACCATCATCATACCCACCAAACCATAATTACCAAAGCGGTCTTTTACATCCACAACATAGCAAGTATGAGTATCTAACAGGCAAAAGGTTTTGATTTCAGCCGACGTTCTGCGTAAGGTGGTGGTATTAAATTGATTTGTTCGCTGCGTTAGTTGAGCAACACGATCTACCTGGGAGGGCTGCATTTCCATAATATCCACTTGCAGATTGAGGCTATTGAGGAAATCTCGCAACGTGAGAGATTCGTTTGCCGCTTGCTGACGTTGGCGATTTTGCTGGTAAACAATCGTTCGCTGTCGATCCTCTACAGTGATCTTGAGACGATCGAATGCCCAGATATGAGCCAGGAATTCGGGAATTTCAGTAGCATTTGTGGGCAATTGCAGGGTTAAAACTTCTGGACAGTGATAGCGGACTTGTGCGCATTCGATCGGATTGTCATCAATAAAGATGAAGCTATCTAAACTCAGCCCTAGTTCTTGAGACAGCAATTTCAAGTTTTCTGATTTAGTCTGCCAATTAATTTGCCAAGCCGCCAAATGGTGACGCTTTAGCAGCATATCGGAGCGTTGGTCTAATACAGCAAAGACATCTGCTTGATTATTTTTGCTGCACAGACATAGCAACATCCCGCGATCGCACTGCTCAATCATAAATTCTTGCAATGCTTGATAGGATGAATCTATGACAATGCCCTCAACTCCATCCTCGCCACAAACACCTTGCCATAAGGTTTGATCGCAGTCTAAGACAATTACTTTATAAGGCGGTCTATGTAGGCAGTGAATTTTTCTCGCCAACATTGTTCCTAATGCTGTGAAGAATGCTGGCGTAAATGGAATATGTCCGATTTCATCGCTATAAGCATCATAGAAGTTAGTTACTGGGTAGCTTGTTGCTAACTCCTGATAATTAATAATATGCAGTCCACTAATATCGGCAAGTTCTGTTAATAAATTTGCTTCCAATGATTGCAAAAAATTTGCTATTTCTGCATCAGCAATTATTGAATTACTTGGCAACAAACAAAGCAAATGGGGAATTTGAGTTTGTTCGCAGGATTGACGTAATGCTATAACTAAATCCTGAGTATTGCGCTCAAGAGAATTCTTTTGTTCGTTACTAGATAACTCTTGTGAATCCTGTAACCTAATCCAATCTTCTAACCGCACTAGAACAATATTGACTCCCGTTTCATTTTGCGATAAAAGACTATCAGGAGTCAGCAGTTGTTGGAAAACCTGGTTATAGGGAGCAAAGGTGATTTGTGAGGGTAAATTGAGTTGCTGCATCCAGAATTTTAGAGAATCTGCAACCGAATCGGCGGTAAAAGTAGCTGCGATCGCCAACTTTTGCTTTTGATATCGGCTCCTAGCTAATCTTGCTTTTCTCTCAAGGTCTGTTGGTAGTCTCAATTCATTGAGGCAAATATCTTTTGACTCAACCCATTGTGCTAAAATTTGGAATAAAGCATTACCAAAAGCGTCGATTGTTTCACTTTCAAATATGTCGATGTTATATGCAATTCCTATTTGTAAATCTGCACCGACTTCGTAAATATAAGTATATAAATCTAAATCAGTCGGCCCCCAAATCCCCTCATCAATCAATGAAAACGTCAGATTGGGTAAATTTGTTAGGTCGCTTGGTAGTTGGCTGTTGACATAGCTTAATCCGGTGCGGAATGTTTGAAAAAAGGGAGTATCTTGGGCAACCCGACTCGACCCCATGACTTCAACGACTTTACCAAAGGGGACATTCTGGTGAGCATAAGCAGATAACAACACCGATCGCACTCGGCTAAGTACTTCGGTAAAAGTGGGATTGCCAGACAAATCTGTACGCAGCAACAAAGGATAGCCAAAAAAACCAATCAGAGATTCTACTTGCGGATGAACTCGACCAGAGGCGGTAAAGCCAATTAAAATGTCTTCCTGCTGAGAACACAAATAAATCAAAGCCTTAAACGCTGCTACGAAAGTCATAAAGGAAGTAATTCCCATTTGTTCGTGACTTCGTTGTTTGATTGCAGCCCACAGAAGAGGATCGAGTTTAAAAAACTTTCGCCGACCCTGGAAATTCTGGAGTGGCGGTCGGGGATGGTCGATGGGTAATTTTAATTCAAATGATGCCCCCTCTAGTTGCTGTTTCCAGTAAGCTAGTTCGCTTTTGAGTGCATCATTGTTGAGCCACTGGCGCTGCCATACGGCAAAATCTCGATATTGGATGGAAGGTTCTGGCAGTGGAGAAGGCTGTCCCTTGTAGAAATGAGTGTAGACTGTCGCCAGTTCTCGAATCCATAAACCCATCGAGATCATATCGCTGATAATGTGATGAATGACGAGCAAGAGAATATGCTCGCGTGCATTTAAGCGAATGAGTTTAATCCGCCATAAAGGAGCGATCGCCAAATCAAAGGGAGCTTCGGCTGCTTCATCGGCAATTTGCCAGAAAGTTTTTAATTGTTCGGTTGCATCTAAATGCTCGAGATTTAAAACAGATAATTTAAACGGTTCTGGTGCAGTGATATTTTGCACGGGATTACCTTCCCACACCCCAAATGTTGTCCCAAAGACATCGTGGCGACGGAAAATTTCATTAAGACTTTTTTGGAGGCAGTTTAAATCTAAATCGCCATCCAGCCGTAAGGCTTGAGCAATATTATGAGCAGATTCTACAGCAGCTAACTGAGCCAAAATCCACAGGCGTTCCTGCTGGAAAGATACCGGCACATTTTGTGTTTGTGAAACCGGAACCAAAGGGATGGAAGCAGCCCCGATTTTGTTCTGATGTAGTAACCGGATTAGCTCTACTTTATTGTTAGCTAAAGCATTTCGGAGATCGGGAGTGATAACTCCTTTAGGTGCTTGAATGCGGAGTTGTTCCCCATCAACTAATAATTTCACTCCCCGGTCTGAAAGTTCGGCTAAAAGGGCATTTAGGTTCATAGTATTATTTCTTCCACATCCTCAGTAATTTCCATCGCCGAATTTTCGTTGAGTCCCTGTAAAGCTAGCTGTTTTAATAACAAGTCTGCTAGTTGGTTGATGCTGGAACCTTCAACAAACTTTTCTAAAGAAAGGTCAATTTTCAGTTCTGTGATGATCCGATTGCGGATTTCGATCGCCATCAAAGAATCTAGTCCCGCTTTGCTCAGTGCTTGATTAGCATCGACTCGATCCACAGAACAACCCAACACTTTGGCAATCTTTTCTTTCAGGTAAATGGTTAAAATCTGCAAGCGATCGCTGAAGTTATGAGTTTGCAATTGCTGCTGAATTTCCATCGGCGGTGGTGATGTCGATTGAGTAACCGCCAGTTGAGAAAACTCTGCCAAATATGCCGGACAATTCCCCGGTGAGAATTGCTGCATAAATGTCAGCCAATTGAGCGGCATCACACCTACTTGAGCAACCTCCCAAAAAAAGCTCTGCTCTAAAGCCTGTAAACCTTGGGATGGCGATATCATTTCCATTCCCTGATGTTGGAGTTGCTTACCGAACTGACGCTCGGCGGCTGCACCAATTTCAGCCCAAGCTCCCCAGTTAATACTCAATCCCGGTAATCCCAATTGATGACGATAATGTGCTAGAGCGTCTAAAAAGGCATTGGCAGCGCAGTGGTTAGCTTGACCGGCAGAACCCAAAACAGAAGCAGCCGAAGAAAACAAGATGAAGAAATCGAGCGGTAAGGTTTGGGTTAATGCGTGCAGATTCCAAGCACCTTGTACTTTCGGTGCCATGACTTGATGAAAGCGCTCCCAAGTTTGCTGGAGTAAAACTCCGTCATTCAAAACTCCGGCTGCATGGATAATGCCGCGTAGAGGCGGGTGGCTGCGGCCAATTTCTGCCAATACCTCCGCCACTTGTGACTGCACAGACACGTCAGCTTGCATTACCATCACCGATACACCTTGTGCCTGAAGCTGCTGAATCTGGCGATCGCTGTGTTCGTTTGTCCCTTTGCGTCCCATGAGAACTAAGTGCTTTGCCCCACGTTCTACTAACCAATGGGCAATTAGCAGTCCCAGTCCCCCTAATCCACCAGTAATTAAGTAGGTACTATCTGAATGGATGGGGATATCTGCTCGATTATGAGAGTTACGATAAGGAACCAGTCTTGCCACTTGACGCATCCCATTACGGAATGCAATTTGGTTCTCTCGATCTGGTGATGTCAACTCTGTAAATAGTGCATCAAGGGGGTTTTGAGTTAGCCGATAATTTTCTTGGAGGTCTAAATCTATCAAGCGAAGCTGTAATTCTGGGTGTTCTTTGACGATCGCCTTCCCCATTCCCCATAGGGGCGATTGAACTAATCCAGCTTTATCGGCAACTGCTCCTTTAGTTATTACCCATAACTGAGGTGGCGTTATACCCATCTTTTTAACTAGCGCTTGCACCAAGTACAGAGTACTGCCACAGCCAATACGGGTTGCTGCTTGCAAATCTTCGACGCTTAAGGTTGGTGCAGTTTCTCTAGTCTCCAGGCTCCACAAATGTACTGCCCCTGAGAGACGCGATCGCTTGCTAAGTATGTGCGAAACCAACCGTTGAAAATCTTCCGGTTTCTGAGGATTAATCCTGAACTCGAACTCACTCAACAGTTCGTATTCCTGTCCGGGAAAAACTAGAGTACAAGTATCTCCTCGTTCTTGAAACCGTCGAGCAAGTTTCTGACTGATACCTTGACTATCTGCTAAAATTAGCCAGTTTTGTGGTATATGGCTCTCGGTTCCTTTTTGGGCAACGATCGCAGCCTGAGCCAGGGAACCGATGACTTGATTTTTAGGTGCGATCGCCACCGCCGATGTAAATCCATTCGCTTGCAACACATCTTGCCACTCGGCACTACTTAAGAGCGGGTAATTCGGTCGCAACCAGCGATCGGCAAACAACCACCAACCTGGGGTCAAGCCAAAGCTCAGATCCAGCCAACAATGGCGATCGGTGACTTCTAACATCACCAGAATTCCGCCTGGTGCTAATAAGCTGTGGACGTGGGCCAATGTTTGTTGTAAATCTGGTGTCGCGTGCAGGACATTGGCTGCCAGAATCACATCATATTGTTGCCCTTCCAAGCCTTGAGTCGCTGGATCTCGGCTGATATCTAAAGATTGATAGCGGACAAATGGGTAATCCCGAAACTTCTCCCGTGCTTTGGCTGCAAACAGAGGTGAAATGTCTGTGAAGGTGTATTCAGCTTGATAATTATTCAATTGCGGCAGAATGTAAGCGGTTGTGCTGCCAGTTCCCGCTCCAATTTCTAGCAAGCGGATCTTGCTTTTCTGTGGTACTCGCAGCAGTGCTGCGGAAACTGCCTTTTGCACCAATGTATTCATCACTCTAGCAGCTGGGGCATCTTGATACAGTTGCGTCAGCAGGGTGAAATCACCATTGGGAAATAGTAATTGTAGCGGGTCAAGTTTTCCCTGAAGTACCTCTGGTAAGCTGGCACCACAGCGTTCTACTAGGGCGATTTCAGTATCTCCGGTAGGGAATCGGGCTAACAATCGCTCTGGTTGCGGCGTTTGGCGATCGAGGGCGCTAATTACTTCCCAGTGATGTCTGCCGTTGACACAATCAAGAGGTCTGAGCCACCCTGCTTCAGTCAAAATATCCAGAAACCGATGTAGCAGTTGGTGATACTGGCTAATCACCCCCAACTGTTCTGCTATTTCTGTAAAGGAAAACTGCAATCCGAGTTGAAAGTCCCATCCTAGTTGTTGTAAGGCACTGATTACATAAGACACACTGAGGGCTTCGAGTTGGGGTAAAAATTCCTCGTTTGATGAGGTTGTTGTTAAAAGTTCGGCTAATTGAGGAATCAGGTTTTGGCTGATGTCCTTGGGATTGAGCAGGTAATCCGGTGAGAGCGATCGCCCCATTCGGGCTTGAGGTCGCCACTCGATTTGATACAACCAATCTGGCGGAACTTGAGGAGAAGCTGTCAATGTTCCCGAAGCGACCCTTTGAAGTTGCAGACCTTCAACAACCGCTATAATCTCACCATCATCTGCAACTAATTGCAAATCGCTAATCAGTGTTTTGTTACTGTTCTGGCTAGGATGTACTTTGGCGATGCTCCATAGTCGGTTGCTGGGGCGATCGCAAACTTGCAATCGCTTGATGGCGATCGGCACATAAGCCTCTTTGCTACTATCTTGTGGGAATTTAGCTTGCAAAACCTGAAAACAAGCATCCAAAAATGCTGGATGAAACTGATAGATATCTGTTTCTAAAACACATGTTTGGGGTAACTCAATTTCCCCTGTTACTACTTCTGAATTCAACCACAACTGTTTAACTCCCCGAAAACTAGCACCATAATCAACTCCCCGTTGAAGAAACTGTTGGTAATGTTCGGTTTGGTTGTGGGAAGCTACTTGATTGGGGAGCCAGTGCGTTGCAGAAAGTTCCAGCGATGGTTTGAGATTGGATGCGGTGACATTTCCAGAAACATGCAGCATCCAAGATGGTGAATCTTCTTCATCTAATTCACAACTAAAAATTTCAAAGGAATATCCTTGTTGTTCTGTTGGCTGAAGAATTAGCTGGAGCGTTTTTTCATTTTCTGATAGAACTAATGCCCGTTTATATAAGACATTTTCTAAAATTAAATTTTTGGATTTCAAAACCTTAGCTGCTGCCCCTAAAACCATCTCTAGATAAGCCGTTCCTGGCACGATTACTTTTCCGTAAACGCGATGTTCAGCTAAAAAAGCAGGGAAATTAGAATTGATTTCGGTCTGGAAACGAATTTCTTTCGAGTCTGCCAAGTGCAATCTAGAACCGAGCAGAGGATGAGAAGATTTGAGATTTGCAGAGGGAATTTGAAAATTTTTGTGGCTACTGTCTTTGTTTGGTTCAACCCAAAAACGCGATCGCTCAAAGGGATAATTCGGCAACGCCACGCGCCGATGCTCAGATCCCCGATGAAACTCCGACCAATTCACCGATATTCCCTGCTCATACAACGCCGCTAAACTGCCCAACATCTGCTGCCAATCTGATTCTTGCGATTTGAGGCTTCCTAGCCACAGATGTCCCGATTCTGGGATACACTGACGACCCATGCTTACCAAAATTGGGTGCGGCCCCACTTCCAAACAAGCAAAATTTCCTAACGCTGACAGGCTGACAATACTCTTAGCAAATTGCACTGGCTGCAACACGTGCTGCACCCAGTACTCAGGCGTGCTAATCTCCACTCCTGCCAATTGCCCTGTGATATTAGAAATAAAACGAATATTCGGGTTTGGTGTACGGTAGCTCACTTGCTGCGCAATCTGCCCAAACTCTGCCACCATTGGTTGCATCAACGGCGAATGAAAAGCATGGGAAACTTTCAGTGACTTTGTTTGCACTCCTGTTGCTTCTAAGATAGCCACAGCCGATGCGATCGCCCCAGCCGCACCAGAGATCGTGATTTGTCTTGGTGCGTTGATTGCAGCGATCGCCACCTCCGGCAATGAATCAATTACCGCAGATACTTGTGCCAAATCAGTAAATACCGCTACCATCGCCCCTGTCTGCGGTAGTGCTTGCATCAATTTCCCCCGTGCAGCAATGAGTTTCAATCCATCTTCCAGACTGAATACACCTGCAACAGTTGCGGCAACATATTCGCCCACACTATGACCCATAACAACACTAGGTTTGATACCCCAAGATTGCCATAGCTCAGACAATGCATATTCCAGAGCAAATAAGACAGGTTGCGTGTAGCCCGTCTCATCCAGAATGTGATGCCCTAAGTTCTTTTCCCTTTCCCCTTTCCCCTTTTCCCTTTCCCCTAATGGATACAGCACTTCTAACAATGGTTGCTCTAATAATGAGTCCAGGATTTGGGCACAGCGATCGAGAGCTTGCCGAAAAACAGGTTGGGTTTCGTAAAGTTCTCGTCCCATACCGATATATTGCGAACCTTGTCCAGTAAATAGGAAAGCTACCCCTGAAGCCTGAACGCGAGTGCGCGAATTTTCGGCAATAAATGTTGTGAGTTGATTTCTCAATTGTGCGGGTGAATCGGCAACCAAAGCCAGCCGATAGTCAAAATGCGATCGCCCCACATTACTCGTATAACAAATATCCCTCAAACATACTTCTTTCTGAGACTCCAAAAACCCCACATACCGCCGAGCTAATTCCCGTAACGCTGTCTCAGTTTTTGCCGAAACCGTCAATAAGGATTTTGGATTGTCATCAGCATCATCCAATCTAAAATCGGAGGGCGCTTCCTCTAGAACAACATGAACATTCGTACCGCCAACACCCAAAGAAGTTACGCCAGCCCGCCGAGGCGTTTGGTCTGTTTGCCAGTCTGATAGAGTTGTATTTACATAAAATGGGCTGTTAGCAAAATCAATCTTGGGATTGGGATGTTTAAAATTTAGGCTAGGCGGCAGCAATCCGTGCTTGAGTGCCAAAACTGTTTTAATCAATCCTGCTATGCCTGAAGCTGTATCTAAATGTCCGATGTTAGTCTTTACAGAACCAATGGCACAAAATTGTTGCTTCTGTGTTTTGCTACGAAATGCCTGGGTTAATGCTGCAATTTCAATCGGATCGCCGAGAGTCGTTCCGGTTCCGTGAGTTTCGATGTAAGTAATAGTTTCTGGATTAATATCTGCGATCGCTTGCGCTTGGGCAATCATTGCTGCCTGTCTCTGAACGCTGGGAGCCGTATAGCTAATTTTTTGAGAGCCATCGTTATTAATCGCAGAACCCTTAATCACGGCGTAAATATTATCTCCATCGGCGATCGCATCTGCCAATCGTTTCAACATCACAATGCCAACGCCATTGCCGCCAACGGTTCCTTGTGAGTTAGCGTCAAATGCTCGGCAGTGACCATCGGGTGAAAGAATCATCCCTGGCTGATAGCGATAACCAGATTTTTGAGGTACGGCGATCGCAGCAGCGCCAGCCAGAGCCATATCGCATTCTCCCTGAATCAAACTCCGACACGCTTGATGGACGGCAACTAAGGAAGTCGAGCAAGCGGTTTGCACGTTGACGCTGGGCCCTTGCAAGTTGAATTTGTATGAAACCCGCGTGGGGAGAAAATCTGTACCATTGGCGATCGCTAGTTGCGAGTCATCAACGTGTTCTAGGCGATCGCGATTTGGGTAAAGATTGTGATTCCAGTAAGTTCGACCTGCATAAAGATTCATCCCCATGCCAGCATAAACCCCGATTAATCCTGTATAATTTGCAGGATCGTAACCAGCATTTTCGAGTGTTTCCCAAGCACACTCTAAAAACAGCCGATGCTGCGGGTCGAGGATTTGAGCTTCTTTGGGCGAGATATCGAAAAATGCAGCATCAAATAAATCTATGTCAGATAAGATACCACTAGCTTTTACATAATTGGCATCATTCAAAGATGAAGAATCGATTCCGGCTAACTCCAGTTCTTCATCGCTGAAGAATGAAATCGATTCCACGCCATTACAGCAATTTTCCCAGAATTCATCGAGTGTTTTGGCTCCTGGAAAACGCCCGGACATACCGATGATGGCAATTTCTAATTGCTGGGTATCTTTCATCTTACCCAAACGATGGGATGGCGATAATTGCGATCGCTCCGGCAATGGCATTTGAGCTTGATTTAGAAACTCTGCTAAGGTCTGAATAGTTGGATATTGGAACAAGTCAATCAGTGACAGATGTTGCCCAAATTGTTTTTGTAAGCGATCGTGAACCCGAACCAAGGTGAGCGAACTACCACCTAATTCAAAAAAGTTGCGATCGATACTCACTGAAGAAATGCCGAGTACGTCTTGCCATATTTGAGCTATCTGGCGTTGAATGTCAGTTTGGGGCAAAACTACTTGCCAAGGTTGGTTGTGCTTCTGATTGCTGCCAATAATTTTGGCAATGTCTATCGTACCCGTTTGTGTTAAGGGCATTTCCGCAAGGTGTACAATTTCACAATGGCTAGGAGTCCCAAAGCGATCGCTAACTCTCATTTGCTCCCAACCATACAACCCTGCACTATCCACAGTGGTAATATAAGCGGTTAATTTATTGACGTTATCGGCTTCTGTCTTCAGATATCGACGAATATGGGGATTACTGCCATTTAAACCAATAATTAGCTGCGGTTGATGACGCGATAAACCTGCTAGTAAGGAACGCCAGCCCTGTTCTTGAGTGATACTCTGATACCCCAAGCGATGAGCTGCTTCCCGGCTGTGGATGGGGTTTCCTTCGCTCATACCAACATCATCCCACTGGCTCCAGTTAAAGCAGTAAGTCTCAGGATGGTAATGGTATTGCTGATACTGACAACAACCATCTAAAAAACTGTTGGCAGCAGCATAGGCACTAAAGGTTGCTCCGCTAAACACACTATTTACAGAAGAAAAGCCGATGAAAAGGGCATCTGGTCGATTCTGAATCAGTTGAAAAAGCGTCCAAGTGCCCTGAACTTTCGGACGTAGCATGGTACGAAAACTTTCTAGTGTAGCCACAGCTATCCAGTGATTTTCCATCACCGTCCAGTGGTGTTTGAGGTCGCCTTCACCTGCGAGATGAATAATTCCTGCCAAGGGTTGATTCCATCTCAACTCTGCCTCAGTGACAGCCTGTTGCAAGCAAGTTAAATCGCAGATATCAACAGATTTGTATAATAAATCACCACCTGTTGCTACAAGCGAGCGATAATTTTTTAGTCGCTTGGCGATCGCTGTATTCTGTTCGAGATGCTGCGACCATTCTGTTTCTGGTGGCAAATTTGTTCTGCCAACAATCAGCAATCGCACACCAAATTGCTTAAGTAAATATTGGCAAACTGAAGCCCCAATTCCACCCAACCCGCCTGTTACCAGATAAGTCTGCCCTGCTTTAATTGGTATTTCCTGGGTTGGACTAGCAAGCATATCAACTTTGGCGAGTGACGAGACTAGCCGTTGACCTTGACGATAAGCAATTTCACTATCATTTTTAGTAATATTTAATTCTTTAAACACATATTTTGCATTTGTTTCCAGTGACCCAATTTCTAAGTCAATATGCCGACAGTGCAACCAAAATAGTTCTAAAGGAATTGTTTTCAATAATCCGATAAGTGTGGATTTTTCATAAGCGATCGCATCATTGCTGCTAGTTAACTGGACGTTGTTAGAAATGACTTGTAACTGAATGTCTATATCTAGTAGTTGGTGTTTTTCCTTGGCATTTGCTAAGGCTTGCACTAAAAATAGAATGCTATATAACCCTAAGTATTGGGCGCGTTCTAGTTCCTCTAGGCTAGAAACTTGACCCGCAGACTCGTTATAAGTCCATAAATGCAAAATCTGAGTGGGAATATTCGATGCCAAAGACTCTAGTAACTGCCGATAGTGATCGGGATTTTCGGGATTGATGGTAAAGCGATCGCCTTGCTCAGATTTGATAAAATCTGTACCTGCTGTAACGCAGATATAAGATTGATTATTGCGTTCGAGTTCTGTACACAGGTAATTTCCTAAACCTAAATCATCGAGAAACACGAGGTATTTCTGAGTCGGAAGTTTAACTGGCTGCCGATGTTTGTGATTTAACTGCTTAACACACCAAATTCGGCGATAAAACCAGTCAGGGATTGTGTTGGCATTGCCACTGAGGATATCAAACTGACGCAGGATAGGTTTAAATTCACCTGATTCAAAGCGTTTAACCAATTGCGATCGCTGGATCTTACCAATGGCCGTTTTCGGAATCACAGCTTTTTCAACTGGAATTACATAGCTGGGATTGATACTACAACGTTGGACTACTTTTTGACGAATGGTTTGCATCAACGTTGCAATTTCGATTTCATTCGCGCCACCTGCATGGAAGAAGATAGCTAGCTTTTCTGAACTTTCTCCATCGCGGACTGCAACTGCGGCAGTGTAGGAAACAACTACACCTGCAATTTCTTCAACAACTGCTTCGATTTCATGACTATAGTAATTTAAGCCGTTGACGATAATAACGTCTTTCTCTCTGCCTGTAATTGTTAAACGTCCTTGTCGTAAGAAAGCTAAATCTCCCGTCTTCAACCAGCCATCTTCTGTAAACACCTCTGAATTCAGTTCTGGTTGACCAAAATAACCTGATGTTACTGTCAATCCTTTTACTTGCAGCCTTCCGATAGCTTCTTCTTCAACGAGCTGGTCTTGAGCATCAACTATCCGCAGAGAAAATCCGGGAATCGGCGCTCCAACTTCTACGAATGCATCTTCATCTGTAGTTGATTCTCCAGAAAAGTTGTGAGAGTAAGTCACTCCCGAACAAGTTTCAGCCATTCCCCAAACGGGATGTATTGCCGTAGTCGGGAGTCCGTGCGCTGTCAGCAATTCTAAAAATCTTCTCGCAGTTTTGCCGACAATAGCTTCTGCTCCGTTCAAGATGTATCGCACTGATGATAAATCCCAATGCCCCTGAGAAAGTTCTGCTTCAGCAGCGTTGATTAGTCCATAGGCAAAATTCGGTGCAAAGGTTACACTCACGCGATAATCAGACATCCAATCAAGCCATTTCAGGGGTTGTTGCAACACCCAATCGGTGACGGCATGAATTTGCTGACAACTTATATAGACATCCCGAATATGAAAATACACTAATCCGGCAACGTGATCGAGTGGCATCCAGTTTAAGGAAACATCTTCTTGGGTAAATCCATTCATCTGGACACTCGCAGCCGACCGACAGATGAGACTGCGATGGCTTTGCATAACTGCTTTCGGCGTACCTGTACTGCCAGAAGTTAGAAACAGCACTGCTAAATCATCAGCCGCCGGAACATACCAGTTAGGATCGGGATGGTAAGATTGCAACTCATTGAGGGTAGCGATCGCCGAATTGTCAAGTGGCAAATCTATCAGGGAACCTCTCAGTTCAGCTGCTAATCGATCGCTAGTCAGGACTAAGCTTGGTTCTAGTCTTTCCCAGATTTGAGCTAATTTATTAACGAAACCATCAGAGCGATCGTAACTCTGAGGAACGGATAAAGGAATTGGGATGAATCCGCCCAAAATACAGCCCCAGAAGGCAGGAATGAAGTCTTGAGGCCGGTCAAATTGAAAAATTATTCGATTTTGAGGTACGAGTCCTAATTTTCTTAAACCCGCCAAAATCCGTTGAGCTGCGTCTAATAAATCTTCGTAGGATTGGTTTTGGCAAGTATCATCGGGTTGGATGTAAGTAATTCCTTTTGAAGTTTGTAACGCTGCCCTTTGGAGTAGTTCGGCTAAGTTAGTGGTTGCGTCTGTTTCCAGTTGTAAAGGTTCGCCATGACTAATTGCTTTGGCTTTTCGCTGAGAAATCTGAGATTTTGAAGGCTCAATTTGTTGATTTACGCCAGAATCCTCTAATTGAAAATTGAGCTTTGTTGTTTGAGTATCCGCTAGTAAATCCCAAACGTGTAATGGTGGCAGTTGTTTTGTCTGGTTTTGTACGATAACTGCGACTTGCTCGATCGAGGGGAGCGATCGCAAAGACGATTCCCAGCGATCGACCAAATCTATGTCAATCACGGCTAAATCAGTTAGATGGCGATCGTCAATCAGTCCCTCACTTGTGAGCGGCAATCTGGATAACCAAACGTAGGATTGAGGCAGGATAGTGTTTGGCAAATGAACCTGCAAATATGCATTTAGCTGTGCCAACGAACATTTTCCTGATGCAACTACGTAGGCTACTAACCACATATCTGCGGTTTCTGTTTCTCGGATTAATACCCGACACTCTTCAATTTCTGGATGGTTCAGGAGCGCAGTTTCCAGTGCTGCTTGGTCTGCTAAGTTTGCCTGAAAACCATTGAGGGTATTAATTTTCTCCAACATCTATAAGCTCCAAACTAACTTAGACACGTTTGCTGTTGCGGGATGTCTTTACTTCTACAAGCAACCCTATTAGTTGGTGGTTTGATATAACAGGCAACAGCTAATAGGCAATAGGCTTAAAAGTTTTTGGTGTCGGGGTTTGACGATCGGTTGATGTCCTAACCTACCAAGGCAACTGCTATATATGCTTTTTTTGGCCGTTTTTGACATATTTGCTGTTTAAGGTCGCTACCTTGTGAATATTGAGAATACATGAAATTTTTTTGTAGTTACTAACTTCGTGACCATTTGTAACAAGTAACCTGAAAAGAGAATCTGCAAAAATTGGACTTAAAGGTTTGTAAATATTTGCTAGCAAGTTTTAGGAAGATTTTTGTCCAAAAATCATTCAGTTTTAAGTGCAACGGTGTCGAAAAACAAAACTATGTAAATAAAAATCAATTAACTTGTAAATCTTGTTGTATCTAGTTAAATTCATTGTTTTTTTATAATTTAAATTCCTGCGAATTGACTTAACTGATTCCCAATCCGTCGTCACGATTTACAATTAAAATATTACAATTTTGGTTTCCGTCTTGTTGGTAAATAAACCGATCTACGCTCTTCAGAGCTAGATAAACTCCCAAACCGCCAATCTGTCGTTGCTGTAGCGACTTGTTCAAATCATTTGGAGTTAACTTCTGGGTAGGATTGAAGGGAACACCAGTATCTTTAATCGTAATGCTCAAGGAGCGATCGTCAAAATCGGCTTTTAAAATCAAAATGCCTTGGCGATTTGCTGCCTGATAGCCGTAATTAATGATGTTTGTAGCGATTTCATCTACCGCCAAACGCAGTCTATAGGAGGTTTTTTTATTCAAACCTGCTACCATTGCTGCTGCCATCACATATTCTGCGATCGCCTTTAAAGAGTCCAGTGTTCCAGGCACAGTTAAAGGTTCCATATTTTACAGATTGGGGGTAAGTGAAAGGATGAAACTTTAGTCTGATGCCTTTCTCTGCACAATCAGCATTGTGATGTCATCATACTGAGGTGCGTTGCTGATATGAGCGAACAAATCGGTTGTAATGCGCTCTAGCAGAGGAGATGGCAAAAGCGCAGGTCGATCTAGGAGCGATCGCAGTCGCTTTTCAGTAAAAAACTTACCGCTGGGACTACGTGCCTCAGTTACTCCATCGGTATAGCCAATTAAGATATCGCCTGGTTCCAACTGTACTTGTTGAATTTTAAATTTCATATTAGGCATCATCCCTACTGCTGGCCCGGTTGAGTTGAGACTGGCTTTGATACCAGTCTCACCAACAACAAACAGAGTTTCGTGTCCACCATTGATGTAGGTGAGAATGCCAGTTGCCGGATCTAGCACGCCAAAAAACAGCGTAGCAAACATACTCATCTGGGCGTGTTGCTGGGCGATGTAATTATTCGTGAGCGCTACTGCTTTCAGGGGGTTAATTTGGTATAAATTGGTTGCCATCTCTGACTCCAGTAAAATCGATAATTCCGCCTCATTGGCAATAATAGAGAGTCCGCCCAAACTAATTTGTCCCGAAAAAATACGGATTAAGCTCCGAAACAAAGCCATAAATAAGGCAGCGCCTACACCTTTGTCGGCGACATCAGCAATAACTAGCCCCAAGTAGTCGCCAGGTAGCATAAAAACGTCGTAGAAGTCGCCAGCAACTTGACGCGCAGGAGAGAAAAACGTGGCAATCTCTAAATTAGGTAGCTGTGGGATTTCGTTGGGTAGAAAATCTCTCTGGATTTGCCGCCCTTTTTCTAATTCGTAGTTGAGCGCTTTGGAATAAGTTTCAATTTTCCCATAGAGCTGGGCATTTTCTAAAACTATAGCGATTTGGTCAGCAGTGAGCTGCATCAGATGGGCAATTTCTGGGCTAAAGTGCCCCGGTTCTGGGTGTAGTAAGGTAAGAATACCTAACACCTCTTCATTTCTGAGAATGGGAACAGCTAATGCTGAACGTACAGTGTAAGGCTGATTGGGCAACTGCAACCAACGATCGTCGGTTTCAGTGTCTACGATCAATCCTATCTGGCGCTGTCTGTATACCCAACCAGCAAGCCCCTGTGCTAAAACACAACCAATCAGGCGATCGCGCTCCGCTAGTGCTGTCTCCCTTTGCGTGAGGATACTATCGGTGACAGCACCCTGGCGATCGAGTAAAAATAGACTGCCTTTTTGGGCACCAGTAAGCTGACTACAAACATCTAACGTGTCTTGTAAAGTAGCTTTCAACATCTCTTCTTCGGGTGAAGCGCGGATGATTGTTGCTACTGAATGCTCCAGCAGCTTTTTTTGAGCTTGGAAAGCAGCTTTTTCTGTTTTTAATTCAGCTACCTCTCGCCGCAGGGCCTTCAGTTCCTCAATTAGCTGTTGATTCTCTGCTATGCCATTCTCTTCATAAGATCGTTGGATCATAAATAGACCTGTCGCTTTATTATTGGGGTAAGATTCAGGACGGCGATCGCTTCACTAAATTGAATGCATCTGCTAATTTAAATAGAAATTCCACAATTCTCCTGCGATAACTCTTAAGTTATTTTGATATAAAAGTCATCCCTTAAATAGTTGAGAATTTATAAAATTTGTGCATAAAGAGTGAAATCTTGGTATTCTAAACAATACCAAGATTTTCTCGGAGAACACTAAGATTTTTTGGAGAACACCAAGATTTATCAAACTGATGGCTTCATCAGTCTGATAAATTTTTAATACCTTCATTAGACCTCTTGCATAAATCAAAAATAAGAAAGAACCCCACCCCGCCAAAGCTACGCTTTGTCTCCCCTCCCCGCAAGCGGGGAGGGGTTGGGGGTGGGGTGTTAGACGACTTTTGCAAGAGGTCTATTTACTAGCAGATGTTGGCTTTGCTTGTCAATTTGCCAGAGATTAGCGTTCTGAACAATTTCCAGGTTTTAGGAGTAGCCGTGCATGGAAAAACAACATACTAGTCAGACGCTAGTAGACGTATTGCGCTACAGAGCTATTGGACAACCTCAGACGCTAGGCTATACCTTTTTGGTAGATGGTGAATCTGAGGGAAGTAGACTCACGTATGGAGCATTGGATAAACAGGCAAGGGCGATCGCTACCTACTTGCAAACATTTGCAAAGTCAGGCGATCGCGTACTCCTGCTCTACCCACCTGGTTTAGAATTTATTACTGCCTTTTTCGGCTGCTTATATGCTGGTACGATCGCGATTCCTGCCTATCCCCCTCGGCAAAATCAGTCAATTGCTAGGTTGGGTGCGATCGTTTCCGACGCCCAAGCAACTGCCATCCTGACAACAACAGCACTATTGCCAATCGTTAAGAACTACTTTGCAGACAATCCAGAACTAGCATCTCTAAAAGTGTTGGCAAGCGATGGGATTTCTGAGGCAATCGCACAGGAATGGCAACCACCTAATATCAATGGAAATACTTTAGCGTTCCTGCAATACACCTCCGGTTCTACGGGAATGCCTAAAGGAGTGATGGTCAGCCACAGCAATCTGCTGCACAATTTAGCCTACATTGACCAAGGTTGGAATCACACACCCAATAGCGTGATGGTGACGTGGATTCCCTTCTTTCACGACATGGGGCTAATTTATGGAGTACTCCAACCTTTGTACTACGGCTTTCCTTGCTATATCATGGCGCCGGTGTCCTTTATTGGGCGTCCGATTCGCTGGCTGCAAGCTATTTCCCGCTACCAGGCAACCCATAGCAGCGCACCCAACTTTGCCTATGAACTATGCCTTCGGAAAATTACCGCAGAACAACGTGCTAGCCTAAATCTGAGTTCTTGGCAAGTTGCTTCCAATGGTGCCGAGCCAGTCAAAGCGGAAACACTCCAACGGTTTGCCAAAGCATTTGCCTCCTGTGGGTTTCAAGAAACAGCTTTTTGTCCAGCATACGGGCTAGCTGAGGCGACGCTGAAAGTGACTACCGTAGAGGCACAAACTCAGCCAATAACGATCGAGGTAGAGACAACCGCACTGGCACAAAATCGGGTAATGCTGGCAACAGCAGAGGATTCCAAGACGCGGCTTTTAGTTGGATGTGGCAAGAGTGAACAGGGCGATACCCAAATTGCGATCGCTCATCCTGAATTGTTGACGCGATGTTTACCGGATGAAGTCGGCGAAATTTGGGTCGCAGGAGCAAGTATCACCCAAGGCTATTGGCAGCGATATGAGGAAACAAAACATACATTTGCAGCTTATTTAGCAGATACAGGGGAAGGCCCGTTTCTCCGCACAGGAGACTTAGGTTTTTTACAAGACGGCGAGCTATTTATCACCGGAAGACTCAAGGATTTAATTATTATTCGAGGACACAATCATTATCCTCAAGACATTGAACTCACAGTTACAAATAGTCATTCGGCTTTGGGAACGCAGGGAGTAGCCGCATTTACTATCGAGGTAGACGGTGAAGAACAACTCGTTGTGGCGTGTGAAGTCGAGCGAACTGCTATGCGGAAGCTTGATGCAAGTGAGGTAATTGGCTGCATCCGACAAGCAGTCACAACACAGCACGAGTTAGAAGTTCATGCCGTCTTGCTGTTGAAACCAGCCAGTATCCCCAAAACTTCTAGTGGGAAGATTCAGCGCTATGCCACTCGTGCAGGATTTTTAGCGGGGACTTTGGAAGTGGTGGGACAGTGGAGGAAGGCAGGGGGCAGCACTTCGACTCCCTTCGGCTTCGCTCAGGGCAAGCCGCTCAGTGACCCGGCAGCAGGGGAGCAGGGAGAATTGAGAAGTCGCAAGTCAGGAGACAAGGGAGCGGCGGAAATTCAAGACTGGTTGGTAAATAAGATTTCTCAGCGACAAAACATTGCACCCCAATCAATAGATCCGCGTGAATCATTTGCTTATTATGGGTTGGATTCTATTGCCGCAGTCAGCCTGTCAGCAGATTTAGAAGATTGGTTAGGTTGTCAGTTGTTGCCTACTTTGGCTTACGATTACCCGACGATCGCAACTCTATCAGCCTATCTCACAGAAATATCCCAACAGCGAAAATCTCCAGAACCGAGACAAAATCTCAAATCTGTGGAGGCGATCGCGATTATTGGTCTTGATTGCCGCTTTCCTGGAGCTAATAACCCAGAAGCTTTTTGGCAATTACTACGAAATGGTAAAAGTGCCATCGAGCAAATTCCCGTCAATCGTTGGGATTCTCATCTTTTCTATAACCCCATCCCCGCCCAACCAGGGAAAATGAGTACTCGTTGGGGTGGATTTATCGAGCAAGTTGACCAATTCGACCCCCAGTTTTTTGGCATTTCTCCTCGTGAAGCCGAGCGGATGGACCCGCAGCAAAGGCTGTTACTAGAAGTGAGTTGGCAGGCACTAGAAAATGCTGGATTAGCAAGCGATCGCTTGACAGGCAGCAACAGTGGTGTATTTATCGGCATCAGTACCAATGACTATGCTCGATTCCAGTTCGATCGGTTGTCTGATATTGATGTCTATGCCAGTACAGGTAATGCTCTAAGCATTGCTGCTAACCGCCTATCCTATCAGCTCGATTGGCACGGCCCCAGTTGGGCTGTCGATACTGCCTGTTCTTCATCTTTGGTTGCAGTTCACCAGGCTTGTCAAAGTTTACGTTTAGGCGAATGTGACTTGGCTTTGGCAGGTGGTGTTAATTTAATTCTCACCCCCCAAATGACAATCGCCCTCTCCCAAGCAAGATTCATGTCGGGGGATGGTCGTTGTAAAACCTTTGATGCGGATGCAGATGGTTATGTCCGGGGAGAAGGTTGTGGAATCGTAGTGCTGAAGCGTTTGACTGATGCGATCGAAGATGGAGATAATATCCTGGCGCTGATTCGCGGCTCGGCAGTCAATCAGGATGGTCACAGCAATGGGCTGACTGCTCCTAGAGGAATTGCCCAACAAGCCGTTATCCATCAGGCGCTTGTTAATGCTGGAATCGCACCCGCAGCCATTAGCTATGTGGAAGCTCACGGGACAGGTACAGCCTTGGGCGACCCGATTGAAGTTAATTCGTTGCAATCAGTGCTGATATCAGGTCGTTCCCCAAAGCAACCTTGTGCGATCGGTTCGGTGAAGACTAATATCGGTCATTTAGAATCAGCAGCCGGAATTGCAGGCTTAATTAAAGTTGTACTAGCTTTGCAACATCAAGAGATTCCCGGTACGCTTCATCTCCAGCAGTTAAATCCGAAGATTACCATCCAAGACACGCCTTTTTCAATTCCCCGCGAAACTCAGAAGTGGTCTGATTTTGGGGAGCAACGTTTTGCAGGAGTAAGTTCCTTTGGCTTCGGCGGTACGAATGCCCATGTTGTTTTGGAGGAAGCACCCTCCGATTTTAGATTGCCGATTTTAGATTTTAGATTGGATGATGCTGATGACAATCCAAAATCCCTGTTGACAATTTCGGCAAAAAGTGACATAGCGTTACGGGAATTAGCTCGGCGATATGTGGCATTTTTGGAGTTTCATTCAGAAGTAGCTCTGGGGGATATTTGTTATACGAGCAATGTGGGGCGATCGCATTTTAACCATCGACTAGCTCTGGTTGCAGAATCATCTGAGGAATTTTGCGAGCAACTAGCAGCGTTCATTTATAATTCACCACCTTCTAAAACAGGCGATCGTTGTCAGGGAGTTGCTTTCCTGTTCACCGGTCAAGGTTCGCAATATATCGGCATGGGGCGGGAACTTTACAACACGCAACTTGTTTTTCGGCAAGCTATAGAACGCTGTGCTGAAATCTTACAGCCATACTTAAATCAACCTCTGTTAGAGATTCTATATCCAAGTAGTGAGTTAGAAAACCCAACTCAAGCCTCTATTAATGAAACTGCTTATACTCAACCTGCTTTATTTGCTCTGGAATATGCATTGTCCCAGCTATGGCAGTCCTGGGGAATCAAACCGAGTGTGGTGATGGGACACAGTATCGGCGAGTATGTTGCTGCCTGTGTAGCAGGAGTGTTTAGTCTGGAAGATGGACTGAAGTTGATTGCCGCACGAGGGAGACTGATGCAAGCGTTACCGTCTGTGGGAGCAATGGTAGCGGTGTTTGCCCAGTTGCAAGAAGTATCGAGCATTATTGATGAGTATTCAGATTTGGCGATCGCGGCAATGAACGGCGCACATCTGATCGTCTCAGGTGGATCTGAATCTATGACATCGGCTGTGGCTAGGTTAGAAGCAAAGGGAGTGAAGACAAAAGCACTTGAGGTTTCCCATGCTTTTCATTCGCCATTGATGCAACCCATGCTGGCGGAGTTTGAGCAAATTGTCCAGCAAGTAAACTATTGTTTGCCAAACCCCGATATTCGCTTTATTTCTAATCTCACAGGTCAACTGGCAAAAGCAGAGATCGCCACGCCTGAATATTGGGTAAAACATGTGACGCAGCCAGTCCGGTTTGCTGATGGAATGGCAACTCTAGCAGAACTGGGAGCTTTAGCGTATTTGGAAGTAGGGCCGCAACCGATTTTGTTGGGGATGGGTCGCCAGTGCTTACCGAGTAACGATTATGTCTGGCTTCCCAGCCTCAAAAAGGAATCAAATTCACAGCAGATGTTGTCCAGTTTGGCAACTTTGTACGAGTCTGGAATATCCATCGATTGGGTAGGCTTCCATCATGGCTCTCAACATCGTCGGGTAGTGTTGCCTAATTATCCCTTTGAGCGATCGCGTTTCTGGATGGAAACTGCATCTAGTAGCGTGACTGCTAGAGAATCGCTCTGTTCGCCAGCAGAAATCAAGCGTTTGCTCGTACCCCAGTTGGGTGAATTGACAGCCCAACTCAGTCTCAAACACTATGGGGAAGCTCTAAGTACTTTAGAATCACTGAGTATCCTTTATGTGGTGGCGGCATTCCGGCAGATGGGGTGGAATTTGCAACTAGGCGATCGCTATTCTATCCCCCAACTCACCAAACTAGGAGTCATCGAACAACATCAGAAACTTGCTTTGCGCCTGTTGGAAATGCTGGTTGAAGAAGGAATTCTTCAGCGAATTGGTAATCAGTGGGAAGTAACTCGAATACTGGAGTTACCCACACCAGAAGCGCAACTGGATAATTTGCGATCGCAATATCCCCAAGCAAATGCAGAACTGACACTGCTAGAGCGTTGCGGTTCGCACCTGGCTCAAGTACTCCGAGGTGAAACTCGCCCCCTGGAGTTGCTATTTCCCCAAGGCGATTTGACAGCATTAACCCAGCTTTACCAAGATTCCCCCGGCGCAAAGGTGATGAACGCCCTAGTCCAAAAGGCAATTTCAACCGCGATTTCCACTGCTACAGTCAGCATTTTGGAAATTGGAGCCGGAACCGGCGGAACAACTGCTTACCTCCTACCTCATCTTCCAGCAGAGCGAACGGAATATGTCTTCACAGACTTAGGAACGTGGTTCACTGCCAAGGCTCAAGAGAAATTTCGGGATTACCCATTTATCCGCTATCAGTCATTAGACATCGAACAAGACCCCCAATCTCAGGGATTTACTAACCATCAATACGACATCATTGTGGCAGCAAACGTCCTGCACGCAACTGAGGATTTACAGCAAACCTTACGTCACGTTCGCAGCCTGTTAGCACCAGGAGGATTGTTAGTGTTGCTGGAGGGAACAAGTCCCCGACGCTGGTTAGATTTGGTCTTTGGATTAACGCCAGGGTGGTGGAAATTCTCAGACTACGAGCTGCGACCATTCTACCCTTTGTTAGCAGTGACCGACTGGCTGGAATTGTTGTCTGATTGTGGGTTTCAAGGGGCTGTGCATCTTGCGCCTGATTGCGAGGCGATCGGCGATTCATTCCAACAGGTTGTTATTCTGGCTCAGAGCATCAGCACCGATAACCCAGTTAACCACAATCATCTTCCATCGCCCATTGCTACCACCATCAACACCCCACAATCAACATTTATCCAATCGCTAGTATCAAAGCCTCCACGAGTGCGACAGGAGGAATTAGTCACTCATGTCCGCTTATTAGTAGCCAAAGTTTTAGGCTTAAAGCAACCCCAGTCCATCGGTTTGCAGCAAGGGTTCTTTGAATTAGGGATGGATTCATTAACTGCTACGGAGTTGAAAGACCAATTGCAAAATAGTTTAGGCTGTTCTCTTTCCCCAACCACACTATTTGATTATCCTACGGTAGCAGCGTTGGCGAATTATCTAGAAACGCAAGTGTTGTCGCTCTTAGAACCACAAGAATCAGCCTCTAACTCAGAGAGTTTAGAACAACAAGCCTCACTGCAAGAATCATTAGAAAAGAGAGTGAAATTGTCATCGCCCGACCAATCGCTTGACGAAATTGCAGATTTGCTGGCTGCAAAACTAGCATCAATCAGAGAGGGAAAACTGCTATGAGTCGTCCTTCAGAAACCAGAGATTATGGGCAATTGATGCAGAACGCATTGCTGGAGCTATCAGCCTTACAAGCAAAGCTCGATACCCTCGAACATGCTGCAACTGAACCGATTGCAGTCATCGGTATTGGTTGCCGCTTTCCTGGAGGAGTTAACTCTCCAGAGGAGTTATGGCTGTTATGCAAAAATGGTGGTGATGCGATCGCCGAAGTCCCTAGCGATCGCTGGGATGTAGATGCTTACTACGATCCCGATCTAAGTAGTTATGACAAAACTAACACCCGTTGGGGTGGCTTTTTAACAAACATCAATCAATTCGATCCCGGCTTTTTCGGAATTTCCACGAGCGAAGCAGCTACCATTGACCCCCAGCAACGACTGCTATTAGAAGTAAGTTGGGAGGCATTAGAAAACGCTGGCTACGACCCCTTACAACTGGCTGGTTCTCAGACTGGCGTATTTGTGGGAATTGCCACTTGTGATTATTACAAAGCCATGACCGCAATTCCCACGAGAGCCGGCACCGGAATTGCTAACAGTATGGCGGCAAATCGGCTGTCTTACTTTTTGGATGTGCGAGGCCCTAGCGTGACAATTGACACTGCTTGTTCGTCGTCCCTGGTTGCCATTCATACCGCTTGCCAAAGTCTGCGGCATCAAGAGTCAAATCTGGCATTGGTGGGCGGTGTGAATATTATGTTGTTACCGGAGGTGAATATTACCTTTTCTCAGGCTGGCATGATGTCATCTGATGGACGTTGCAAAAGCTTTGACGCTACAGCCGATGGCTACGTCCGAGGAGAAGGATGTGGGGTAGTTATCCTGAAGCGTCTTTCAGATGCAGTCAAAGATGGCGATCGCATTTTAGCCTTACTGCGGGGAACTGCCGTAAATCATAACGGTCGCAGTGTTGGCCTAACTGCACCAAATGGGTTGGCTCAACAAGCAGTGATTCGGCAAGCATTGGCAAATGCGAAGGTGGCATCCCATGAAATTGATTATGTTGAGGCACATGGTACGGGTACTCCAATGGGTGATGCCATCGAGCTACAAGCAATCTTCGGGGTGCTAGGACAGGGGCGAAACCTCGACCAACCCTGCGGACTCGGTTCTGTGAAAACTAATATTGGCAATCTAGAAGCTGCTGGTGGGATTGCCGCATTCATCAAAACTGTTCTCTGTTTGCAACACGGAGAAATTCCCCCTCATCCACATTTCAAAACCATCAATCCCCATATTGACATCAAGTCAACACCATTTTTGATTCCCACAATCGATCGCCCGATAAATATCAAGCCTCGGTTTGCTGGCGTTAATTCCTTTGGCTTTGGCGGTACCAATGCTCATGTAGTACTGAAAGCAGCTCCAGAGGAGAGCAGGGGAGCAGGGGAAGCAGGGGGGGCAGGGGAGCATATCAAATCGCTGTTGACGCTTTCGGCAAAAACTGAGACAGCGTTACGGGAACTAGCAAGTTGTTATGCAGATAGTTTAGAAAACTATGCTGCTCAATCGATTCCTGATATCTGTTTCACAACTAATATCGGTCGATCGCATTTTAACTATCGTCATGCCATCGTTTCATCAGGCGATTTACCCCATTTAATTTCCCAACTGAGGACATTCGCCACTAGCAAACAGACGACAGGACAGCTACAGCCAAATCGCCCGAAGATTGCATTTTTGTTTGCTGGACAGGGTTCGCAATACGTTGGTATGGGATGGGAACTTTACAACAGCCAACCTATTTTCCGTGCTGCCTTAGACGATTGCGATCGCATCTTACGCTCTTATTTGGATCGGCCACTGTTGGAAGTACTGTATCCATTAGGGGAAAGGGAAAGAAACTCAGCGCCTCATCTTCTAGATGAAACTGCCTACGCCCAACCTGCTCTATTTGCCGTAGAGTATGCCTTAGTGAAATTGTGGCAGTCATGGGGCATTGAACCCGATGCGGTGATGGGTCATAGCGTCGGAGAGTATGTAGCTGCTTGCGTGACAGGTGTATTTAGCTTGGAGGAAGGACTGTACTTGAGTGCCGAACCGGGGCGACTGATGGCAACACAAGCTAGAGAAGGGCAAATGGTGGCGGTGTTTGCAGCTAAAGAGATTGTAGAGGAGGCGATCGCATCGTACCAGGATACTGTTGCCATTGCGGCCTTTAACGGCCCTAGCCAAACTGTGATTGCGGGCGATAGACAAGCGGTTTCAGCAGCAATCGCCCGTCTGGAATCCGATTTCATTATGACTCGCGAGTTGAATGTTGCCCACGCGTTTCACTCACCCTTAGTAGACCCCATCCAAAATGCCTTTGAGCAGACTTTGAGGAAAATGCAGTTTCATCCACCTTGTCTACCCTTTATCTCTCATCATTCGGGAGAATTCGAGGCAGGGGTACTAGATGCTAACTACTGGCGCTCCCAACTGCGATCGCCCGTGCGTTTCGATCGAGGTATCCAGACTTTAGCAGAAGCAGGGTATAATATTTTTCTGGAAATTGGCCCAACAGATACCCTAGCAAGTATGGGTAAGCGGTGTCTACCTAAAAACACTGCTACTTGGTTGTCTTCTTTAAGACAAGGGCATGATGACTGGCGATCGCTCCTCGACACCTTAGCTACTTTATACGAGAAGGGTACAAACATTAATTGGTCAGAATTTCATCGAGATTCTCCCAGACAACGAGTTGCCCTGCCCACTTATCCTTTTCAGCGCCAACGCTGTTGGATTGACAATGAATTTTAGATTTTAGATTTTAGATTTTTTGGTTCATGCCCAGCCCCGCTTCAATTTTAGATTTTAGATTGCCGATTTTAGATTAAAAATTCCTCAATCCAAAATTCCAAATCCCAAATCCAAAATTGATTGACTCTCTTTGAAGAACTTCCAAATAAAAAATACCCCACTGTTCCCAGTCAGCAATTAGCCAACATTCTATGCCTATAGGAATCGAAAAACTCAATCTGTACTCAGGGCAGTTCTATCTAGATATTGCCGATCTTGCCGAAGCGCGTGGTAAAAACTTCCAGCACATTGCCGATAGCTTAATGTGCAAAACGCGATCGGTTTATCCGGTCTATGAAGATGCTATTACTCTGGCGGTGAATGCAGCCAAACAACTCTTATCACCTCAAGACCTGGAAGATATCGAACTACTAATTGTCGGTACAGAATCTGCGGTTGATTGTGGTAAATCCCTATCCACTTGGGTACATCGGTTTTGTAATTTGTCTCCTAATTGCCGTAACTTCGAGGTGAAACATGCTTGTTACGGTGGCACTGCGGCATTCAAAATGGCCGCTTCCTGGGTAGCTTCAGGGGCGAGACCTGGAAAAAAGGCATTGGTAATTAACACGGACTTCAGCAGCGTCACGCTCAATACCGACCAGGAGTTTATCTGCGGAGGTGGTGCAGTGGCGATGCTCGTTAGCGCCAATCCCCAAATTCTCGAAATTGAACTGGATAAGGCCGGTTACTGGACAAAGGAGATTTCTGACTATCTGCGCCCCACTTTTAACACCGAAGTTATCAAAAGTGAAACGAGTCTTTACTCTTATTTAGATGCTTTGGAGGGAGCATTCAGTCACTACGAGCAAATCGTGGGTTCTGTAGACTATGATGCTGATTTCCAAAAACACATTTATCATGCGCCCTTTCCAGCAATGACATTTCAGGCACATCGCACCATCCTCAACCGATTTGAGGCGGTAGGCAAAGCGGCTGCTAAGTTAAGTTTTCAATCAAAAGTTGCAGAAAGTATACATTTTGCTCAACAAATTGGTAGTTCCTATGGAGGTTCCAATTTTATTTGTTTGTTAAGTCTTTTGAATTATGCCAAGGATCTTAATCCGGGCGATCGCATTTCTTTGTTTGCCTATGGTGGTGGCTGCCAAGCAGAATTCTACAGCGCCACCATTGGGAATACTGCAACTGAAATTGTCCGATCGCTCAACATTGACGAACACCTCAATCAGCGACTTCGTTTATCCGTTGCAGATTATGAAGCTAGTGAATTGACCCGTGAAAAATATAGCGATCGCCGAGACTTTAACTTAGAAAACTATTTAGATGAACGCTATGAAAAACGCTATCGAGGTCAAGGTTTACTTGTGTTAAGCAATGTTGAAAATTACTATAGGCAATATAAATGGAGTTAATAGTAGAGGCCGTCCGATATAAAATCGATTCAGGAGTTGCCCAGATTGCCTTGGTGCAGCCCCAAACAGGTAATACACTCAATCCATCTTTAATTAATCAACTTAGTCAAGCGTTACAAGCTGCGATCGCTGATTCATCTTGTCGGGCGATCGTGCTTCGGGCTGAGGGAACTGACTTCTGCAAAGGACTTGACTTGGAATGGATATTACAGCAGGGAGGAAGACCTCAAATAGAACTCTTTCAAGCCTTTATAAATTGTCTGCAATTAATTTGCCATTCTCACTTACCCGTAATCGCCTGCGTTGAAGGTAATGTTACAGGTGGAGGACTAGGTTTAGTTGCGGCTTGCGATCTGGTTATTGCCAACGAGAACGCAATATTTATGTTGCCAGAAGTCATCATTGGTATGATTCCGGCTCTAATTGCACCCTTCTTGCTGCGTCGTCTGACCATAGCACAGCTCAATTATTTAACCCTCAGCAGTCGGGGTATTGACAGCCTAGAAGCCAAAGCATTTGGGTTAGTGGATGAAGTTGCAACTGAAGGTATGGCTACCACCTTGAACCGACAATTACAACGGCTATTTCGTTCTTCTCCCGAAGCGATCGCTGCCAGTAAACAATATTTTGAACAACTCTATGGGTCAGATTTACAGCGACAAACCAATATTGCCCTGAATCAACTTGTTTCATGGTTAGCACAACCGCAGGTCTTAGAAGGAATTCAAAGTTTCACCGAGGGATTCTCGCCACCTTGGTTTCAAAAGTACAGGGGAAAAACCCATGTCTAAAGTTTTGCTCGCCAACCTAGAAGACGGCATCTTCCAACTGCAAATCGATGACCCTGAAAACGAAAATCGTTTGAGCGAAGAACTATGTGATGAATTAATGACAACCCTGACCGATCTAGCGACAGAACCGAGCCTGAAAGTCTTGATTTTGAGTGGGCGATCGGATGTCTTCTGCGCGGGAGCAAGCTTGGACACCATCAAACAAGTTGTGAGTGGCAATGCAGATGTCAAAGATTTATCACTGCCCAACCAACTACTCAGCTTTCCCGTACCAATTATTGCAGCTTTGCAGGGTCATGCTGTGGGAGGTGGCATAGCGTTAGCGCTCTACTGCGATCTGGCGATCGCATCCGAAAACAGTCGGTACGGAGTTAATTTTACAGATTTGGGATTTACCCCCGGAATGGGTATCTTATCTGTCTTACCAGCAATGGTTGGACATCACTTTGCTAGCGAGATGCTCCTCACCGCCAAGCTCTACAAAGGTAAAGAACTCAAGGAACGAGGTTTATTTAACTACATAGTTCCAGCTGAGGAAGTTATGACTTTAGCCTTGGATATGGCACGGAGAATTGCTGAAAAACCCAGACATGTTTTGGAGATGGTAAAAGACACCCTGTGTCTACCCCGGCGTCAAGCTCTCCAAGCAGCATTGTCCCGCGAACACCTAATGCACAAAATCTGTTTTGGCGTTCCAGGGACATTAGCACACATCGAAGCGGCTTATTTAGCCTAAATTTTGTTTTTTGATTTTCAATATAGGAGACAAGACATCATGGATCGAGAGCAAGTATTAAATGTCGTAATTAAACATATCAAGCTCAACATAGATGGACTGGAAAATGTTGAAATAGATCCACATAAAACAATTGGAGAATATGGAGCTAGTAGTCTTGACGGCGTAGAAATTGTTTCTGCTTGTATGCGAGAACTCAAAATAAAAATTCCCAGAACAGAAGTTTCTAGCTTTAAGACAATCAATGACTTGGTGGAACTGTTCGCCAAGTTTAAAGACGAAGCTTCTCAAGAAGTTAAAGTTACGCAATAAAAATTCCCCAGTCAATATTGTTTTAAGGTACAAGAAGCGATAAATCGCTGTCTCTACAACAACGATCGCTCCTTCGTATAGACGGCGATAAATCGCGTCTTTGTAATCTATAACTTTCATCAAAAAACCTTAACCAGTGAGTTCGACAAGTGCTATTTTGACTTCTCCCCCAGCCCCTTTCCTACCAGGAGAGGAAAGCAAAAAATTTTCTTTTCTCGTTACTCTTCCCTCTCCTAAAAGGTGAGAGCGGCTGGGAGAAAGAAGTCTGTCGAACTCACGTTAACCAAACGGTATTGCAGTCCCCGTTCTTTTTCCAAAAGCAGGTGAAAATGGTTACTCAAACTGTCGAGTCCGATGTCCAAGATTCATTAATGGAATACTTGGAAGATCCGTTTTTAAATCACCTTTTTAAACAAATCAGAAAAGCTGAACAAATTAGAGGGATATCAGTTGATTTAACCCATGCGTGCAATCTTCGGTGTCAGGGATGCTATTTCTTTTTAGATGAATTGGATCAGTTCAAAGCACCCAAAGATGAAGCCGAATTTGATACATTTATTGCTCACGAAAAGAGCAGAGGAACAAATTTTATTACAGTGGTTGGGGGAGAACCCAGCCTGATGCTAGAGCGATTGCAGAAGCTTTACCAAAATTTTCGGTTAATGGTTGTTACCAATGCCCTGATCAAAATCCCTTATGAGGGATTTGAAACAATGCCGATCGCTATCTCTCTTTGGGGCGATCGTGAAACTGACAAGACACTCCGAGGAGGTGGTAAACTTGATGTTTTCAGCAAAGCTTTAAAAAATTACAAAGACGATCCGCGTGCTATTTGGCATTACACTACTACACCAGGTAACGCCCATGAAATCGCTAGCGTTGTCGAGCAGTGCGTAGCTAACGGTAATCGCGTCTTGTTTAACTTTTACAGCGATCGCATTGACTTAGGAGGAGTTTACGATCATAATCTGGGATTTGCAGATGTGCGGCGTGAGATTGATAAAGCGATCGCCCGCTACCCTGACAAAATTTTAATGACTTCGTACATGAGCAGCGTGTTTACCACACAGCAACTTTACGATGAAACTTGGGGTTATGAAGTTTGCACCAGTCTCACTGTAGATCATGAAATTAATCAAAACCGGATTAAAAATGGTAAACGTTATAATCCCCATTATCGCGCTTACAATCCCGATCTGAAATCAACTCGGCGTTGTTGCACAGGTGATAATCAAGATTGCTCAACTTGTTACCAAACTTGGGCGCAGGTTGGTTGGATCATGATCAATCTAGAACGACACCTCGGTTCCAAACAAGAATTTACTAACTGGCTGACTACGACATACCTGTTTTACCTGATGTGTCGCATGGTTGACTTTGAATCTGGCGTGCAACTTTTACCTGAAATTCATCAACGAATCAAGAGTGCTGAGTTTTGTTAGCGGATAGCTAAGGTTTAGCCTGTGCTGAGTAAAAAACTGCCCGGAAGAATCAAAGCTAATACCTGTGTACATCAATATTGAGTAATTTTCCTTACTCAAGACTCAGCACAGAGGAAAGTAAATTGCTAGTAATTCAGGATCTATTCGTTTCTATATTGCTCGGTTTTTCGCAAAGGAAATAAATTGCTATGGCTACTCAAGTAATAGAAACCGAGGTACAAGATCCTTTAATGGAGTATTTAGAAGACCCTTTTCTGTATAACCTGTTCGCACAGATTAGAAAAGCGGGCGCTATTAAAGGAATCTCTGTAGACTTAACTCATCTATGTAATCTGCGGTGTGAGGGTTGTTGTTTTTTCACCGATGACTTAGATCAAAATGCAGCACCCAAAGACGATGCTGAGTTTGAGGCTTTAATTGCACAAGAAAAAGCTAGAGGCACTAACTACATTACGGCAGTTGGGGGTGAGCCTACCTTAATGCTGGATCGATTGCGAAAGCTGGCGCAAAATTTTTGGATGATTGTTGTCACAAACGGGATGATCAAAATTCCTTATGAGGGATTTGAAAATACAGCTATTAGTGTTTCGCTTTGGGGAGATAGCGAAACCGATAAAAAGCTGCGGGGAAAAGGCAAGTTAGATGTTTTCAGCAAGGCTCTCAAAAATTACAAAGACGATCGTCGAGCCTTTTGGTACTACACAACGACCGCTGGTAACGCCCATGAAATTGAACGGGTTGTTGAAAAATGTGTCGAAAACGGTAATTGCGTAATGTTTAACTTTTACGGGGATAAGGCAGGGTTAGGAGGTGTTTATGATAATCAACAAGGGTTTGCAGATGTGCGTCATGAAATCGACCGGATGATTGCCCGCTATCCCGATCGCATCTTGATGACCTCGTACATGAATCAAGTATTTACTACAGGGCAAATGTACGATGAAACCTGGGGCTATGATGTCTGTCCTTGCATTAGTGAAAATCGCCTAGAGAATGCAGCCCGATTCCAAAATGGTAAACCCTATAATCTTCACTTTCGCGCTTACAATCCTGATGGCAAATCAACCAGGACATGCTGCACCAGCGAACATCCCGATTGCTCAACCTGTTACCAAACCTGGTCGCAAATGGGCTGGATTATGCTGAATATGGAGCGACACTTAGGTTCTAAGCAAGAATTTACCAACTGGCTGACGACAATGTACGTGTTTTACTTGGGTGCTAGAGCGATTGATTTTGAATCTGGCGTTCAGCTTTTGCCTGAAATTCATCGGCGAGTGAGTGGGATATGAATCAAGAACCGATCGCGATCGTTGGTATTGGTTGTCGCTTTCCTGGAGGTGTCCAAAGCCCAGCTAGCTTCTGGAACCTGTTGCAAAATGGCAGGGATGCAATTACAGAAATACCTGGCGATCGCTGGAACGTTAACAAATTTTATCATCCCGATCCGGTAGAACCAGGTAAAATGTATAGCCGCTGGGGTGGGTTTCTCGACCAGATAGACCAGTTCGATGCTAAATTCTTTGGGATTTCTGGTGCGGAAGCGGCTCGGATTGACCCCCAACAACGACTCTTGTTAGAAACAACGTGGGAGGCGCTAGAGGATGCAGGACTTGTGCCAGAACATCTAGCTGGCAGCGATACCGGGGTTTTTATTGGGGTACTTAACCGGGATTACAATTACATTCAATTGGGGGAGCGCGATCGCGATGCGATTAATGCCCATACCATAGTTAGCTCAAACCTCAACTTGGTACCAAATCGCATTTCTTACTGCTTTGACTTCACAGGCCCCAGTCTACCGATTGACGCTGGCTGTGCCTCATCATTAGTCGCCGTTCACTTTGCTTGCTCTAGTCTCTGGAATGGGGAATGTAGCCTTGCCCTAGCAGGTGGGGTCAATGTCATCTTCAAACCAGAAGTCAGCATCGCCATGAGTAAGGCATTTTTACTGTCTGCTGATGGTCGTTGCAAAAGTTTTGATGCCGCAGCAGATGGTTTTGTCCGGGCTGAAGGGGTGGGGGTTGTTGTTCTGAAGCCGCTATCTCATGCCCTAGCTGACGGTGATGCTATTTATGCAACGATCCGCAGCAGTGCTGTCAGCCAGAATGGTCGCGGCAGCAGTTTTACAGCCCCCGAAGCTTTGGCGCAGCAGGCAGTCATGCAAAAAGCCTATCAGCGGGCAGGAATTCTCCCTCAGCAGGTGCAGTATGTAGAAACTCAAGGCTCCAGTTCGTCGATGGGGGATGAGATTGAAGCCAAAGCGATCGGGGCTGTCATCGGCAGCGATCGCGCTTTGGGCAATGAATGCGCCATCGGATCTGTGAAAACAAATATTGGACACATGGAAGCGGCTGCCGGCATTGGCGGACTGATTAAAGCAGCGCTAGCAGTTAGCCATCGTCAGATTCCAGCCAATCTGCATTTTCAAACCCCCAATCCCAAAATTCCTTGGCAAGAACTGCGGTTGCGCGTGGCACAATCTCTGGAACCATTAATAAATAAGGATAATCAACCACCAATCGTCAGTGTGAATGGTTTTGGTCTGGGAGGCATGAATGTTCATGTGATTCTGCAAGGTGTAGAGATTGGTAAGCCAAGATCCTTGCCAATTGACGCGGCGATCGCTAACCAACCACAACTGTTTTTAATGTCAGCTCGTAGTCCAGAGGCTTTGAAAGCCTTTGCTAAAGCTTATATTGAGTTTTTTACTGCCCAGGATAACCCGACAATTTCATTGGCAGACATTTGCTATACAACTAGTCTGCGCCGCAGCCATCATTCCTACCGTTTAGCAATGGTGGTTGATTCTAAGAAACAACTCGTCGAGCATTTAATGGCTTTTCTCGCACAAGAAAGCCGCCCCTCGATGTTTTCCGGCTATGTAGAGCAACAGGGGGAGCAGAGGGGCAGGGGAGCAGAGGGGCAGGGGAGAAGTCCTCAATTCAAAATTCTAAATTTTGCTACTGAACGCGCTCAGATATTGAATTCCTTAGCAGAGCGCTATACCCTAGAAGATTCCATTGATTGGAATGCTCTTTATCCTCATGGTAGTTCTTTTGTGCGTTTGCCATTCTATCCGTGGCAACGACAGCGTTACTGGCACGAATCAGAAGCCTCACGGCAAGATAGATTAGGAGAATCTAATACAGCCCAAGCCTCTAGTGTGGTTGATTCTAAGATTGCCGAACAGATTGATATTATAAAGCAATGGTCAGTAGCGATAAATAGCCAACGCACCGATTTATTAAGCACTTACATTCAAGCACAAATTGTTCAAGCCTTAGAGTGTGAGCCTGTTCAAGTTGATGTCCAAAAGCCACTTAATAGTATGGGCATCGATTCTCTGATGGCTGTGAGTCTGAGAAATCACATTGTCACCAATTTAAAGATTGAACTGCCAATCGAACAGTTTATTGCTAGTCCTAGCATTGCGGAATTAGCTCAAGCTTGCCACGAACAATTAATTTTGAAAAATTTGATACCAACTATTCAGATTGCTAATTTTGTTGAAGAAATAGAGGAGTTAACACTTTAGCCTCAGTTTGGTATTGAGACGAGTACAAGCAAAAGCAGATCGGGTTTTGGAGAGGGCTAAATATGGTATTCAATGAATTGTTAACATCTAGTTTGTCAGTCAAAAATTTAGTAGAACTGACGCGTTATCGCGCCGAACAACAGCCCGATCGCCTCGCCTATAGTTTTTTGCTGGATGGAGAAAAGGAAGTAATTAGTCTCACATATCGAGAGCTGGATCTATCGGCACGAGCGATCGCGGCGCAACTGCAAACTGTCAGTGCCAAGCACGAGCGTGTTCTGCTTCTCTACCCGCCTGGTCTCGATTTCATTACCGCCTTCTTTGGCTGCTTATATGCTGGTACGATCGCCGTTCCTGCTTATCCGCCTCGACAAAATCAGTCCATCTCCAGGCTGATGGCAATTATGGCAGATGCCCAAGCTAGGGTTGCCCTGACTACAAGCTCCCTGCTCACAACCATCGCTACTCAATTTAACCACCATCCAGACCTGACCACAAAACAGATTTTAACTACCGACACCATCACTAATCAGCAAGCAGAGTTATGGCGCGAACCCGTACTCGATGCAAACGCGATCGCATTTCTGCAATACACCTCTGGCTCAACCGGGATGCCCAAGGGGGTTATGGTCAGTCATGGCAACTTACTGCACAATTTAGAACTGATTCACCAGTTTTTCCAAACCACTCCTAACGAATTAGGCGTATCCTGGCTGCCCCCTTATCATGATATGGGCTTAATCGGCGGCATCCTCCAACCCCTTTACGTCGGCTCCTCAATAATTTTGATGTCGCCTGTTGCGTTTTTGCAGAAGCCATACCGTTGGTTAGAAGCAATTTCCCGCTATCAAGCGACGATTAGCGGCGGGCCGAATTTCGCCTATGATTTGTGCGTGCAGAAGATTCAGCCAGAACAATTAGTGGGTCTTGACCTGAGCAGTTGGAAAGTTGCTTTCAATGGTGCCGAACCAGTTCGTGCCCAGACCCTAGAGCGATTTGCTACCAAGTTTGAGCCTTACGGCTTTCGCCCTGAAGCTTTTTATCCTTGCTATGGGATGGCTGAAGGCACATTGTTGATTTCCGGGGGGGTAAAAGAGTGCTACCCAACGGTGTGTAATGTAGAAAGTGCTGCTCTCGAACAAAACCAAGTTGTGCTGTGTGCAGAGCAACAGCAGCATAGTATCAAGATTGTTGGGCAAGGTAAGACGGGGTTAGGTCAAACAATTGCGATCGCCAATCCGCAATCTTTCCAGAGATGTCCAGATGGTACAGTTGGAGAAATTTGGGTTACAGGAGCGAGTATTGCTCAAGGATACTGGCAGAAACCCCAGGAGACGCAAGAAACATTCTATGCCTGTTTAAACGATACAGATGAGGGTTCGTTTCTGCGAACGGGCGACCTGGGATTTATGCATAATGGTGAATTATTTGTTACCGGGCGACTCAAGGATTTAATTGTGATTCGAGGTCGCAATTACTATCCTCAAGACATTGAACTGACGGTGCAGGAAAGCCATTCTGCTCTCCGACATGGTTGTGGAGCAGTGTTTGCCATTGAGGTAGAAGGAGAAGAAAGAATCGTCGTTGCTCAAGAAATCGAGCGCACCTACTTAAGAAAGCTGAATGCGGAGGAAGCGATCGCGGCAATTCGGCAAGCGGTGTCACAGGTTCATGAGTTATCAGTTTATGCAGTGTTGCTGCTCAAGACTGCCAGCATTCCCAAAACATCGAGTGGTAAGATTTCCCGTACTGCTTGCCGCAATGGATTTCAAACAGGTAGTTTGGACATGATTGCTGCTGACATCTTGCCCCAATGGGATGGCAAAAATAGCGAATATAAACTCACAGCAGCAGAACTGTTAGCGATCGCTCCCACACAAAGACAACAGCACTTAGAGTCTTACATTCAAGCAAAACTAGCCAGGGGACTGAAAGTTGATTTAGCGAAACTCCATCCCCAACAACCCTTGCATCAGCTAGGCCTCGATTCCTTGACTGCGATCGAGATTAAACATCAAATCGAAGTCGATCTAGAAGTCAATGTTCCTGTGGTCAAGTTTCTAGAAGGTGTGACCATTGCAAATCTCGCTGCTCAAATTCTCAGACAATTGACTGGAGTAAATTCTCAGCAGCAAGGCGAAAAGCTACCCTTTTTCTGCATTCATCCGGTGATGGGTGTCGCTTCCGTTTATTCCGACCTGGCAGAGTTATTGGGTCAAGAACAACCTTTCTATGGGCTACAATCTGCGGGGATTACTGGCGAAAGCAAATCAAAAGATTGTATAGAAGACATTGCTGCTGAGTACATCCACGGTATCCAACAGGTGCAGTCAGAAGGCCCCTATTGTCTAGGAGGTTGGTCTTTTGGCGCGCTGGTGGCATTTGAAATGGCCCAACAGCTACAGCAAGCAGGGCAGACCATTGCTTTACTTGCACTGATTGATACTCCCGCCTTTTGCGACAATCGCACTCAGAATTTCTTCCAGATGGCTAAATTTCTCCTGAATTCCGTGCTTCGCAATCTTGGCCCTTATCTGGATGAAACAGTAGACCATTTTCTGACTGCTGTCGAAGAACGACAACTCACCCAACAGATTGCAACTAAGACCTCGAAGCCATTGGATTTTTTGGTTGAGCCAGGAAGTATAGCTAAGGTTGTCGCCCACCAGTCCAGGCTGAGTAAGCTTTTCCAACCAGCTGCGCGACGGCTATTTCAAGTCATACAAGCTAACAACTCAGCCCTCCTCAAATACAAGCCGCAGCCTTATCCAGGTAAAGTTACCCTATTTCGGACGAGCAAACAAACTGGAAAAAATCCCCAAGATGCAACCCTTGGCTGGGGCGATCTAGCAATGGGAGGAATTGAGATTCACCAAATTCCGGGAAACCATCTGAATTTAGTTCTCCCGCCCCATGTAGAGGTACTTGCCGAAAAGCTAAAAGCTTGTCTCGATCGCGCGCAGATTCAAAAGATGGAGGTGTTGTAGATTTTCCCTTTTCTAAGAGGCTTGTATTAGCTTGATAATACTATCAGGAGATTTATAAAAATAAATAATAACCAAAATGTTCGCTTTGATTACTGATAGTTATAAAACAGCACTAACTGATATTATCCTATCAAGTCTCCATCTATATTCAGAGGATAAAAATCAAGCAATAAGTAGAACGGCTTCAAAAAACCAAACTATGTAAAGAAAAATAAAATAGGCTGAAACCCTTTTATATTCTGCCCGATTCCACTAATCAATATTCACAGCAACCTACTTCTTATGAGTATACCTTTAAAGCTTCGCAGTGGTTTTAGCTTTGATGAAGCGATTTTAATGGCTAAGTTCTCCAAACGAAGTTATGAAATATTTCAAGTCGGAGGAGGCTCTGTTGAAGATGCCGAAGTCCAAGATATCTATAACTCTCTGTATAAGAATGAGGGCTGGAAATTAGTTCATAGCTTGCAAAATAATGAAAATAATATCCGAGGTTTCATTTTTAAACGAGAAGAAAGTAATCAATTTGCGGTGATTTTTCGAGGCTCGATTGTTACCGATCGCGGTCAAATTGAATTAACGGATATTTTGACCGATCTCAATTGGTCATTAATTAACTATGGTTCTCTACCAGATACGCGAGTCAAAGTTGCACGGGGATTTTTTGAAGGATTTGAAGCGGTCAAAGACGAACTTGCTGTTTTTTTCCAGGTTCTCTTAGGTCAAATTAATGCTCAAGATTTTGAGACATTTCAAACCTTGAATTCTGGCAAACAAATTGCTATTGCCCATGCCATTGCTGCGGCTGGAGGAATCCGATTCGGACTGGCCTTTGAGCGCCGATTAAAAAAACTAATTTCGGAAGTCTTCTCTTATGATGCGATCGGCAACCTGAATCGAGCCTGGAGTTTTGCCCGCGATGAACTGTTGAACTTTGAAGATATCTCTAGAGAAATGAGTCAGTTATCGAATAGTCGCAGGGCTGACGCTAGCTTAAATTCTATATCTAAGATACCTAAAAATACCAGCCGCCTTGAGGTTTTCGTGGGCGGTCATAGTTTGGGCGGTGGTTTAGCTCAACTCGGCGCTCTGTTCTTAAAACGCCGCTTTAGTTCTTTAGGAGAGTTAGCTTTACGAGTCAAAGTATACACCTTTGGATCTGTGAAAGTTGGCAATCGGCATTTTGCCAATTACTACAACGAACAATTAGGAGAAGGATTTAGTTACCGCGTCGAAAATCAACTCGATCCGTTTACTCTAGTACCCTTTAGCCTTCCTTTCCCTTTAAGTATGGTTGCTGGCAATGGCTTGAGATTGGGGGAACTTTACTTAGGCAATTACGAACATGTGGGAGAAGTTCATCACGTAATCGGACTGGGAAATCACGGTGTCTCTCTGAATTTTGGGGGAGCGGCAGAATTTATGGGAGGTGTTCCTTTCCCTCACAGTTTCGATACCTACATTCAACTGCTGCAAGAAGACAAAAAACGGTGGCATCAGTTGTGGCAACCCATTAGAGGAATTCTCAGCATCTTTTTACAAGAAATGCTCCAGGAACAAGAAGCTGGGATTGTGATGACCACCGAAGAACAAATACGGGGAGTTCAAGAACAGACATCTGAAGAAATTCGGAATCTCAAGCAATCTCTAGACGAACTTAAAAGCGAAATTCAGCGATCGGGGCTGAACTTGAAGAACGAATAAGAACTGGTAACTTTTGCTACTTATGACCCCTACTGTTACTGCTCGCAATCTTAGTATCTTTGCTGGTCTACTTGCCTTAAGTATCGGGGCTGGATACGTTTTCCTGTTTAAAGTATCTAGCCCGTCACCCGCCAACAACGCCTCGTCATCTTCGTTATCGTTGCCGCCTAAAAAAACAAAAGTCCTGGCATTGGGGCGGTTGGAACCAGAAGGGGAGATTACCAAAGTTGCAGTTCCAGTGGGGGCGCAGATTGATAAATTAAAAGTTTCTGAGGGTGATTGGGTTAAAGCCGGACAAGTTTTGGCTGATCTCAAAAGTCACCAAGAAATGCTGGCTAAACGAAATTTGGTTGCTAGCCAGTTAGAGGAGGTGCAAAAACAGATACAAACAGATAGCTCCCTCAATAAAATTGAGATTGGTCAGGCACAAGCACAGATTAGTCAGATTTCTACTCCTCGTTTGCAAGAAATTAGCTCTCAAGAGGCTGCTGTTCGCCGATCGCAAGCAGAGTTGGATCAAGCAATTATCATACGCGATCGCTATGCAAAACTTTATGCTGAAGGTGCAGTTCCTAAAGAAGATTATGAGATTAGGAAGTTACTGGTTGTACAAACTCAAGAGAATTTAAGTCAAGCCAGAGCCAAGTTAGATCAATTAACCGCGACCCGCACAGAAGATATCAAAGTAGCTCAAGAGAACCTCAAACGCTCAGAAATGAATTTAAAGCGAGTCGCTAGCCATAGTGGGTTGACTTCAGCCATCCAAAATTTAAAACTGGCCCAGGCACAGTTAGAGCAAACTATTATCCGTGCGCCCAAAAACGGCCAAGTCCTGAAGATTTACACCCAGGCTGGAGAAGTGATTTCCGATCGCGGGCTTCTGGCTCTAGGCAACACACGTAATATGTATGTAGTGGCAGAGGTTTTTGAAACAGACGTTAAGTTGATTAAAGTCGGACAGCGAGCAACGATTACCAGTCCGGTTTTTGAAGAAAAAATGACTGGCACTGTCGCCAAAATTGGTCAACTAGTGTTCAAAAACGACATTATTGGGGACGATCCGACAGCAAAATCAGATGTCCGAGTGGTAGAAGTGAAAATCCGCTTAGATCGAAGCAAACTTGTCTCCGATCTCAGTAATCTGCAAGTAGATACCGAGATTGATTTAAATTAATTCGCTAAAGGTTTTTCAAAAGGGAACAGGGAATAGGGAATAGGGAATGGGGAATGGGGAATAGGGAATAGGGAATGGCACGAAGAAAAGCTGAAAGCTCGTCTGGGCAGGGTGTTGGAGGTAGGGTGTTGGGTGTAGGGAAAAATCAAGAAAAGTAAATATGAGTGGGGATACAAATAAATTTCTGACTTACTACACCCACTCAGCCACACCCCACACCCAAAAGCCTTATATATAATGGGTTTGCCGTTAACAAGCGTGCCATTTGAAACTACACCCTACACCCTACACCCTAACCCCTGCCCTGACCAGGTTTCAGCTTTTCTTAGTGCTATTCGGAACTTAGACTTTAACAATTTTTGCAGATGTCTAAATCATCAGGAGTCAGAGAATGTGACTAAACGTCAGCACCGCAAACACTGGAAAGGGCCCCCGTTGGCATGGCGCAACTTAATGCAGAGTAAAGCTCGCTTAAGCGTGGGAGTTTCAGCCATCAGCTTTGCGGTTTCCTTAATATTTATGCAACTTGGACTCTTTGGCGGAGTGATGAAGGGAGCGACGCTCCTCTATGACAGCCTCGATTTTGACATTGTATTGATTTCATCCAAGTCGCCAGAGTCTACCAATGTTCCACCCTTTCCCCGACGTTATTTGTATCAGGCGGGAGGGATGAATGGCGTTGCTGCTGCTAGACCGCTATACCTGTCATTTGGCTCGTGGCGCAATGTAGAAACGACGCGAATACGAGCGCTTTTGGTTTTGGGGTTTAATTATCGAGATCCTGTGTTGCGCGTGCCAGAAGTTTATCCGTATTTACAAGACCTGCAACGCCAAGATACCTTGCTAATGAATCGCTTTTCACGCTCCGAATTTGGCCCGAGAGAAGTAGGTCTGAAAACTGAACTGAGCAGGCGACAAGTTGAAATTGTGGGGTTGTTTAGCTTAAATAACACTATCCGTGCTGATGGCACTGTGATTGTTAGCGATGGAAATTTTATTCGTCTCAATCCGGGGCGATCGCTAAATGATGTGAGTCTGGGGCTGCTGAAAGTTGAGCCTGGTGTAAACGTTGATGAAGTCGTACAACGCTTACGCCAAATCATGCCGGCAACGATTAAGGTGTTCGATCGCCAGGAAGCCATGGCCAGAGAGCAGGAATTTTGGGTTAAATCTTCTTCGCTCGGTTATATCATTGGTGTTGCCGTTGTCATGGCTTTTTTAGTTGGGACTGTCATTGTCTATCAAGTCCTGAGTTCTGATGTCACTGAACGCTTGCACGAATACGCAACTTTAAAAGCCATTGGATATACTAATTTGCGTTTGCTGACAGTCGTTGTCCAAGAAGCGGTTGTGCTGGCGGCGCTGGGGTTTATTCCCGGTTGTCTTCTGGCTTTGGGCATGTACCATGCCATTTTTATTGCCACAAGACTACCAGTCGCCATGACTGTTAGCCGGATGTTATTAGTATTTGGCTTGACGATTCTGACATGTAGTGCATCTGGACTTATTGTTGCTCGCAAAGTATTAGTTGCAGATCCCGCTGATGTTTTCTAGAAAAAAGGTTCGAGTTGTCCTTTTTAAGTTTTCCCTTGCTTGGCGCAACCTGCTCCAGCGCCGATCGCAGTTTTTCACAGCATTAGCCGCGATCGCCTTTGCGGTTTTTCTGATGTTTTCCCAACTCGGATTTCAGAATGCAATGTTGAATAGTAACGTTGCGTTTATTCAGGTACTAAATGCTGATTTAATCATGCTCAGTCAGCGACGCTATGTTACCGTTATTGACGAAACCTTTAATCGAACTCGATTATATCAAGCTAGACAATTTGAGGGCGTTGCCGCCGCTTATCCTCTTTATATCACTCTCGGTAGTTGGAGACGTTCTGGAACTGCTGAGGAAAGGTCTATCCGAGTACTGGGATTTAACTTAGACGATCCTGTTTTTCTTTTGCCTGAGATTCAAGCCGCTGAATCCGTTCTCAAAATGCCCAACACTGTATTGACCGATAGCAGGTCTCGCAAAGATTATGGTTCTATGCAACCGGGTGTGACGACTGAGCTTTCTGGTGTCAACATCAAAATAATTGGCACGTTTGAACTGGGTGCTGACTTTGTAACTGATGGTAATTTAATTGTCAGCGATCTTAATTTTCTGAGAATCTTTGCAACTAGACCTTCTGGCATTGATTCCAAGCTTCGTCCATCGCTCAACGATGTTGATATTGGTCTAATCAAAGTGACTCCAGGAACGAATAGCGATCGCCTAGAAAAGTTTTTAAATCAAGCTTTACCATCTGATATAGTTGTTTACACCAAACAACATTTTATTGCCAAAGAACTAGATTATTGGATGCAATCATCTGGAATTGGGGCTATTTTTGGATTAGGAACAATCATCGGTTTTGTGGTTGGTATTGTCGTAGTTTACAACATTATCTATAGTAATGTTACAGATAATCTACCTCAATATGGTACTTTGAAAGCCATTGGTCATTCTAATTTTTATCTTGTCAGTATTGTTTTTCTCCAATCTATAATTCTTTCATTTTTTGGTTTTTTTCCGGGCTTTTGCTTAAGTTCTATTTTTTATAAATTAATTTCTACGGCTACAGGGCTGCAATTAGAAATGGATTTTAACGTTATCAGCCTCGTGCTATTTTTAACAATTTTAATGTGTGTGATTTCCGGACTGATTGCCAGCAGAAAACTTAAAAAAATAGATCCTGCTGATATTTATTAACAAATATTTTGAATAGATATTGATATAAACTGATGTCTACCGAACCAATTATTGTCATTGAAAAACTCAACCATTATTATGGCAAGGGTCAATTACGCAAACAAATATTATTTGATATTTCCCTGAAAATTTATCCTGGAGAAATTGTGATTATGTCCGGCCCCTCTGGGTCTGGAAAGACAACACTGCTGACTTTAATTGGGGGATTGCGTTCTGTTCAAGAAGGTAGCCTTCAGATACTAGGACACGAGTTAAGCAAAGCCAGCAATCGGTTGCTGGAAAATGTCCGCAAGCAGATAGGGTTCATTTTCCAAGCTCATAATTTGTTAGGTTCCTTAACCGCAAACCAAAACGTGCAAATGTCTTTGGTGTTGAATGATGCGATCGCAATGGAAGAAGCGCAAGAGCGATCGCAAGCAATATTAGAGCAAGTGGGACTGCAAAAGCGGATTCATTCTTATCCACACCAGTTATCGGGCGGACAAAAACAACGAGTGGCGATCGCGCGGGCTTTGGTAAACCGACCCCAACTGATTTTGGCAGATGAACCAACAGCAGCGCTAGACAAAGCCAGTGGTCGAGATGTGGTGAAACTAATGCAAAAACTGGCAAAGCAGCAAAATTGTACCATTTTGCTAGTAACACATGACAACCGAATTTTAGATATTGCCGATCGCATTGTTCATTTAGAAGATGGTCGTTTAGCCTCGCCTACAGAGCAAGCAATTTTAGACATTGAGAGTACCACAACCTCATTAGTTAAAGCGAAAAAAGAGGAATTGAGCCGCACGCTCGAAGAATTAACAATCCCTCAGTTTTTGAGTTTGCTTCAGAAGCTCAAAGAAGAATTTGAACAAGTTTTGCAAGCAATGAATATTCTCAGCGAGCAAATGCTAAAAGCAAATATTGAGGAAGTGATTAGGGCTTTAGCCTGGAAAATTGCCCAAATTATGGGTGCGGATAGAGCAACTATCTTTGTGGTCGATCGAGAAAAAAATCAGCTTTGGTCTAAGGTTTCTCGGAGTGAAAATGAAGAAGCGGTAGAAATTTTCCTGCCGATGAATGATAGTATTAGTGGTTATGTTGCCACAACTGGTGAGAGTGTAAATATAACTGATGTTCAGCAAAATCCTCAGTTCTATAGAGAAATCGATCGAGCAACTGGATATCATACTTGTAATATCCTTTGCTTACCCATGTTCAATAGCAAAAACCAAGTATTTGCAGTGGTTGTGTTGACTAACAAATTAGGAGGTAGCCCCTTTGATGCCAATGATGAACGTCTACTTCGCGAACTAACTGCACCGCTCAGTGTAATTCTAGAAGGTACTCTCTCGGTGTTACAACAATAGAGTTGTTGGGAATTGAAGAAGAATTCAGAAGTTAGAATAATATTTACCCTAAATAAGCTTTTTTAACTCGCTCATCACTAATCAATTCTGATGCTGCTCCTGTTAAGGTAATAGAACCAGCTTCTAAAACATAACCGCGATCGGCTATTTGCAGCGCCAAATTTGCGTTTTGTTCAACTAACAAAATAGTCACGCCTGTAGCCCGAAGATTTTCAATAATAGAAAAGATTTCCCGAACGATCGCAGGTGCTAAACCTAAGCTAGGCTCGTCTAAAAGCAACAGTTGTGGTTTACTCATGACAGCGCGAGCGATCGCTAACATTTGTTGTTCGCCACCACTGAGTGTTCCTGCTAGTTGATTGCGTCTTTGTGACAAGCGGGGAAATAGCTCAAATTGGCGCCCAATATCTGCTTTGATCTCGGCTTGATTGGAGCGAATATAAGCACCTAAAAGTAAATTATCAAATACAGTTTGCCGCGCTAATACTCTACGTCCTTCAGGACAATGGGCAATACCAAGTTGTACAACTTCGTGAGTTTGGCGACGAGTAATATTATGTCCATTATAGATAATTACGCCACTCTTCGGATTAACTACTTTAGATATGGCACGGAGTGTAGTTGTTTTTCCAGCACCATTAGCACCAATTAGAGTAACTACCTCGCCTTTTTGAATAATTAAATTAATCTTTTTTAAAGCTTGGATACCGCCATAATTTACATCAAGTTCTTGAACTTCTAAAATTGTATAGTTTGGCTTACTATCGGCTTTCATGGGCGGTTTACATCCAGAAATGTTGATTCAAAATCTAAGATACATCAATCATACATTTCTTAAAACAGTGCCAAGACATTGCTTCAACTTCAAACTAACGCCATAATACCGTAATCTTTATGATGTACCATTAATTACTGATAAATATATCAAGCGTCCAGTGGCAAAAGTAGCAAATATTGGTAGCAAAGGACTAATTAATTTAGCTCCCGATGCATGGGTAAAGTGGGTAACACAACGTTCTGAAGTTGTGGCGAGAGAAATTCTCGGCTCTGAGTTTCACTGGATTAGCCGCGAAACAGATGTGTTAGTGAAAGCATACAGTGCCACTGACGGAGATTTTCTTGTACTCAATGAACTACAACTGCGTTACACAACACAGATGCCTCTACGGATGAGAGCTTATGCTGCCTTGGCACAAGAACGCTATCGATTGCCAACTTACCCAGTACTGATCAACATTTTACCGCCTTCATCCAGCTTAACTATTGTCAGTAGTTACGAGCAGGAATTTTTAGGATTACGTGCTATCCAAGATTATCGCACGATCAATTTGTGGGAAATCGATGCTGAAATAGTCTTTGAGCAACCACTACCATCGTTGTTACCCTTTGTGCCAATCCTGCGAGGAGGGGGAGAGGTATCAGTTGTGCAACGCGCATTACAGGCGCTACGAGCAGACGCACAGTTGAACCAATTAGAATCATTGCTGGCATTTTTTGCTAGCTTTGTCTTAGACACGCCTTTAGTACAACAAATCATGAGGTGGGATATGGCAGTATTGCGAGAATCGCCTTGGTATCAAGAAATTGAGCAAAGAGGTATTCAGCTAGGTCTTCAGCAGGGTGTACAACGGCAGTTAATCCGAGTATTGCGACGACGCTTTGGTGAAATTCCTCATGAAGTGGAAGCAAGGCTTGAGGGTGAAAGTGTGGAAAAATTAGAAAATTTAATGGATAGTGCGATCGCTGTAAGTTCTTTAGACGAATTTATGGTAATTTTGTCTACGTAAATTCATTCATTTCCCAAATAAGCTTCAATCACAGCCGGATCGTTTCTGACAACTGCGGGTTCACCCAAGGCAATTAATTGACCAAAATCTAATACAGCAATGCGATCGCACAAACCCATAACCAATGGTACATGGTGTTCTATAAGGACGATCGTCAAATTAAAGCGATCGCGCAGGCTACGGATAAATTCACTCAATTGCTGCTTTTCATTTGGGTTCATCCCCGCCGCCGGTTCGTCGAGAAGTAAAATTTGCGGTTCTAAGGCTAAAGCACGGGCAATTTCTAAGCGACGCTGATCGCCGTAAGCAAAGTTTTTGGCTTTCTCGTCAGCGCGATCGCTTAATCCTACTAAATCTAATAAATCGAAAGCTTTTTGCTTAGTTTTTAATTCTTCGCGAGGCGCTGGTGGTAATCCCAAAACACCTGTAATCATATTACTTTTAGTGTGTAAATGTCGCGCTATTATCACATTTTCTAACGCTGATAATTCCCCAAACAAGCGGATATTTTGGAAAGTACGGGCGATACCTAAAGCAGCAATTTGATGAGGACGCAGTTGAGAAACTTCTGCACCTTGATAAATTAATTGGCCGCCAGAAGGTGGAATAAAGGCAGTAATCAAATTAAACAGTGTTGTTTTGCCAGCACCATTAGGGCCAATCAGCCCAAAAATTTCATGTTTATTTACACTAAAAGATACATTATTTACCGCCACCAAACCACCAAAGCGACGAGTTAATGCTTTTGCTTCTAAGACAATATTGCTGTTAGCTGCTGAAATACTATGTGACATTTTCGCATATTATTATGAATTATAAAACTTACGCAATAACTCTCTAAAACTCTTATTCCTTTGTGCCCTTTGCGTGCTTGACGGTTCGTTTTTTTCTTTGAAAAACATCTGGAGTAATTAGCCCTTGAGGGAAAAAGATTGTACCTATTACTATAAGTAAGCCAAAAATAATTAATCTACCATCTCGCAAAAACTGTGCTAACCAATTAGGTAAACCACCAGTATCAGCGAGGCTTCGCAGAATCTCTGGTAAAGCTGTAAATACCATACCTCCAATTACCGGGCCTAAAAAAGTTCTCGAACCACCAATTAAAACAAAAGTTAAATATATAATGCTGGCATCAAAAGTACCTTGACGAGCATTCCAGGTATTGAGGAAGTGAGCGCTAATTGCACCTACAACCCCTGCAAGCATAGCCCCCAATGTAAATGCCAAAACTTTGTAATAAGTCGGATCGATTCCCATTGCACCCGCAGCTAATTCATCTTCACGGATCGCGATAAAAGCCCTTCCGACGCGGATGCGTTCTAAACGATAAAGTAGCACCATACTAATTAATAGTAAAGGCAGAGCAATCCATAAATATTCGAGTTGTGTTTGGAAAGGTTGAGGAATACCAAAAATTCCAACAGCACCGCCTGTAATGTCTAAATTGAGAGAGATAACGCGCAGAACTTCCACAAAAGCGATAGTTGCGATCGCTAAATAAATTCCTCGCAACCGTAATGCTGGAATTCCCACTAAGATACCCAAAAAACCAGAAATTACACCCGCAATTAACATCTCCAATAATAACAATGGAATTGAAAATAAACTACTGCTAGATGTAAAAACTTTGGTGGATAAAATTGCTGCAATATACCCACCTAAAGCATAAAATCCTGGACTAGCTAAAGACAATTGTCCTGTCATTAAGGGTAAGTAAAGCGATAATCCTAATAGCGCTCCCAATACCATAGAGACAATCAAAGAAGCGTAAGTAGCGAAAAAATCAGCCATTTTATTTAATATATTTTGATTAAGTTTAATCAAACTATCGCTTTTATTAACTATTAAGCTGTTAATATTTCCTCTGCTGTCAGCGTCAGTTCAGGAAAAGTTCGTGACACAATTCGTTCTGAACCTCTAAAATGTGTGCATTGGTATTTTCCCTCAGCATCTAAGAGAAAAACAAATACAGCCGGAACTTTTGGATTTCCCAAATACTCTCTTAGCCCAATTGCCAAATAATCTACAATCCAATATTCTGTAATACCTAAGCGTTGATACTCATCTAATTTATCAATGTAGTCATCTTCCCAATTAGTTGATGTCACCTCCACAGCTAATTGGATAGGTTCTTCAAGTGCAGCATAAGCAGAACGATTTGAGCGCCATTTATCTTTATCTATGACACTTACATCAGGCTTGCGCCCTTGCTCTATGCCATTGGCAGTTATAGTTTTAAAGACTGCTGTATTTTTTACTACGTAATTAAGATTTAAACGTTTAATTTCATCTTTGAAAGAGTCAGCCGTAAAGTCAGCGACATCATCATGATTTCTGGTTGCACGCACTTCTACAATTTCTCCATCTACAAGTTCATATAAACCTTCTTCTGAACACTGTTCTAAAAATTGGTCAAAAGTTAATTTTTGTTTGGTGTATGTTTTCATGACACTATGTCTCTTTAAACTTTCTGAATAAACCGCCGTCCTAACAAACCTTGGGGTCTAACTAATAGCATGATAAACAAAATTGCAAAAGCTACTGCGTCTTTATATCCAGAATAATCAGCAGGAACAAACGCCTCTACTAATCCAATTAACAAACCTCCCAACACTGCACCAGGAATACTACCTAAACCACCTAAGACAATTACTGCTAAACCCCGCAAACCAAAAGCAATGCCAAAATATGGCCCTGCAATACTAACACTAGAGGCAACTAAAGTTCCTGCTAATCCTGCTAAAAAACTGCTAATGAAAAAGGTTAGGATGATAAAGCGATCGCTATTAATTCCTAATAAACTAGCTGTAGTTGGATCTTCTGCGATCGCTTGCATTGCCTTACCATACTTAGTCCGATTGATAAAATAGGTAAGAATTGCCACAATCGCTACTGACACAGTAAAAATTACCACCTGAACACTGCGAATCGGAATTGGGTTTTCTGAACTACCAAAGTTAATCGCAGGTGGCAAATTACCATAAGTATTTGCGGGGTATGTGTAACTTTCCGCGCCTATTAAATACTGGATTAAATTCACAATTACTACTGCTACCCCCAAACTGGAAACAACAGTTAGCAAAGGATCGGAGCCTTGACGGCGCAAAGGTTGAAAAGCAACGCGTTCCATCACTACCCCTACCAATCCTGCCAAAGTGCTTCCTAAAATTAAGGATATAGCAAATGGTAATTTTATTGGCAAGGCTGCATTAGCCAGCAAGCCATTAAATCCAAAGTTCCCACCCATAAGTGCATAAGTGAAATATGCACCCAAGGTAAAAATCGCGCCATGAGCTAAATTAATAATGCCCAAAATTGAATAAACCAAGGTATATCCCAAGGCGAAAATTGCATAGATGCTACCAATGGATAACCCATTTAATAATTGCTGCAAAAAGATATTAATATTCATTTAGCAACTATTTTAGAAATGTGAATTTACCTTGACTTCCATCTTTTTCCATTTTGATTTGAGCAACATAGAAATCTTTTTGCACGACTTCACCTGTGGGAGTAAAACCAATTTCACCCAATGGTGTATTGTATGTTCCTTCAAGTATTTGTTTATTTAACTGCGTCCGTAATTCTGGTAGCTGTAGTTTATTGACTTTGCTCTTTTTATCTAAAGATTGGAGTGCTTCTACATAAACCTGCACTGCTGCAAAAGCTTGGGCGCTAAATTGGGGTGGTTCTTTTTTATATTCTTCAATATAAGCTTTACGAAATGCCGTGTTAATTTCACCTGGATGTTCTGGACTGTAGGCTTGAGCAATCAATACCCCATCACAAAGTGCTTTACAAACTGGCAATAAATTCGATGTATTTAGACCATTTCCACCGACAATTAAACCTTTATAACCCAGTTCCCGCAATTGCCTAACTAAATTACCACCATCAGCAGCCAAGCCAGAAATAATTACCAAATCTGGTTTGAGATTAATCGCATTGGTTGCTTGACTTTGAAAATCTGTGTCACTAGTTTGGAATTTTTGCACTGTTACCAATTCTAGCCCTTGATCCTTAACTGTTTGCTGAAAAATTTCCGTTTCTGACTTGCTAAATGCATCATTTTGAGCATAGAAAACTGCAACTTTTTTCAGTTGGGGATTTTGCTTAAGTGCCGCTTTCACCGAATTAGGTGCAACGATGGAAACTGGTGCAGAAACACGAGCAACGTAATCACCAATTTCGGGAATATTTTTAGCAGTATTTGATGGGCCAATAATTGGTACTTTTGCCCGTTCGCCAATGGGATCGGCACTAAAGGCTTGCTGTGACAAAGTCGGGCCGACAATTCCAATAACTTTATCTCTATTAATTAGAGTTTGAAAAGCGTTAATTGCTCCTGCTTCATCACCGCTAGTATCTTGAAAAACTAATTTTATTGGTGTGCCATTAACACCACCTTTACTATTAAAATACTTTTGGGCAAGTTTAGCTCCAGCGACTTGCTCTTGACCCAGTAATGCCACATTGCTAGTTTGGGCAACACCAATACCAATAGGAATAGCACTTGATAATGTACCCGTTGTTGCTGGGGTATTGGTTGCAGTATTATTTGGGGTACTATTTGGAATACTATTTGGACTAGTATTTGGACTATTAGTGGGAGAATTTGTCACTGTGGTAGTGCCACCACCACAGCCTGTTAGTAGCAAAGCGCAAGTTGATAATAATGCTGTTGTCCGAGCGATCGCGTTGTTCATCGTTGGATAATCATCTAGTTATGAGATATTCGGCAAGAGTTAATAGTAAAGTTCATAATCTGCAAACAAAATGATGCAGATTTACAATTTTGCACGAATTCTATTAAATCATTCTTATTTCACCATGCAAAGAGAAATATTCAAAGTGCTTGTAAATACAAATTATTATAATTAGTAATGATTTTATCATTCCCTGGTTCTAGTGCTATGAAGTCGCCAGAAAACTATCTACGTCATAGCGTCTGGGTTAACCAGGTAATTTTAGGTAGGTTAAGTATTGAGTGAGAATCTTAAGTACTTTTTTCATTACCAGTTAATTCTCTAGGTTCGTAGTGACGGCAACCGTTACACGGGCCTTCAGGATTAATAGCACAGCGGATATAGCCAGATCGGGCATTAAACTTGCAGCTGATATCGCCAATTAAATAACCTACCCCTTCTAAATAATAGCGATCGCCTTCCACAGGTCTAAGGTTTTGCCGTCCCTGTACCACTGGAAAATTCATGGCTGCTTGCCTCATCCGCAAGCGCGATCGCTGGGTTCTACGGATCATCCACAAGGAAAACAGGGACGGTAAAAAACCAACGGCAATCACTAAAAGTGTTTTTAACACCTTCTTTTTACCTCTTCTGTGCGCTGATTGATTGTCCCTGATGTTACACTCTGGTTTTACGGAAGTGCAAATATTAGGACGGCTTTGTTTCTTTGTCACCAACTATGATTGCAAAGAAATAATGGCAGTGTAGTATCTAGCAATTTTGAGAAACGAGTTCCTTCTGCCACTTCAATCAGCATAACTGTTACAACCTCAGAGGCGATCTGCCGTTGAATGTTGATATAGCACAAGCCTTGGTGGTTAGGACATTAACAGATGATAAAACTTAGACACAACAAGACTTTTCACCCAATCCCCAGCGATGCACTGAGCTTGTCGAAGTGTCACCAGTCCCCAGTCCCTTGCTAAAATTTTAAGATTTGTTGACTAATACCTTTTTGAAGAAGCGTTTTGTGTCAACTTCAGCCCCATTCTTGTTTTTTCTGTGTCGCTGTGATGCTAATCTTTTTTTGGTTTGCTGACGAAGTTGCTGTGCTAGCAGTGCAGCTTCCCTTTCGGCTCGGAATAAATCAACTTTTCGCGTTGTCAAAATAAATGATTCGTCAGACTTTTGTTTCACCCAAGGGATGCTAACTGCAAAATACTGACAAATATTTTTGCATATCTCTTTTATCAAGAATGGGCAACGTTTTTGAGTATTCATTTTGTTAGCGATCGCTTTCAACTCTAATATCGCTGCTTCTAACTCTTGTGCCATCTGATTGATGCGTTCGACTTGTATTATAAAACGCTCCCGTTCACTGATGATTTTTTTTTCTTGGGGTTGCAGTGGCACTATAGCAGTAGTTACAAATGTAGGCTGGAACAGCAAAATAGGCTTTTTGTCCGTGTCTGGAATTTTTTTCATACTACCTCAAGCAAGGCTAGCTGACTTTTAAAGCATTTTAGCAGCTAATTAGTAAATTTGTACTATAATATTACCCCGCCCTGGTTTTGTCTAAAGCCAAAACTGCCTCTCCCCTTGGTAAGGGGAGGGGTTGGGGGTGGGGTAAAGAGTATGTTGAGCGTAAAGCTCAAGGGGCGTAAAAGTAAATCATCATTTAAGGTTTTAATGACTTGGCGATCGCTATTCCTGTTTTTTACCAAATAAGTAATACCAAACCGTCCCCCTTTCCAATTCCCTTTCATAGCGATCGCAGGGAATCTTCATTAACGAAGCGAGATAAAGGCGCACCGAGTTTCGCAAAAATTAAATAACGCGATGTGCGACTTTTTTTATTCTTGTGGGATGCACATCTTGTCCGTCCTTTCTGGGCAGGCAAGATGCCTACCCCACAATAGAATCAAGGTTTAACAAAATTAAGTTGCACACGGCGTTAAATAGCAGTTCGATATTGCAATCAAGCGAGAAGCGCGATATTGAATTCGGGCGGTTGTTTATTGAATTCGGGCGGTTGTTTATTGAATTCGGGCGATCGTTTGTTGAATTCGGGCGGTCGTTTATTGAATTCGGGCGATCGTTTGTTGAATTCGGGCGGTTGTTTATTGAATTCGGGCGATCGTTTGTTGAATTCGGGCAGTCGTTTGTTGAATTCGGGCGATCGTTTATTGAATTCGGGCGGTTGTTTGTTGAATTCGGATAAATCTCAGCAATATCACGCAATAAATACAATATTTTTGTACTAAATAGCTTTAATAATACTGAATATTGCGGGTGTTAATCGCCCCAATTTTGTTTATCCTAATGGTGTAAAGACAAGGATATAAGTCAGTTTTTATCCTAGTGTATGATTCAGAAAAGGAAAGTTATATATGTCACGTCCAAAACGTGGATCTAAAGTACTTGATAGAGCACACCGTCGGATTGCGGGCTTGAAATCGATTAGTTCCACCTTAGATTTAGGTAATGGAGTCACTATTGACGCCTTTGCCACCGCCATCAAAAAAACACAGGACAAGTTGGAAGTTTATAACTCCAGCCTCTCCACCGTGGATCTAACTCAGGGAGCTTTAGAATTAGCCGAAAAGTCGCTGATGGAACTAACAGAACATGTGTTAGTCAGCGTAGCTGCAAAGTATGGCAAGAATAGCGATGAGTACAAAATGGCAGGGGGCGTTCGTCGCAGCGAACGCAAGCGTCCAGTGCGGAAGCCTAAGCAAGAGGTTGTTGCTTTATAAAGACAATACATTTGGGTTTTTTGACACTCTCCCGAATCCAATTCGGGAGATTCTTGGTTAGGTGGTGAACCAATAGAAAAAAGATAACATTTAAATAGCGATCGCTTGAGTTTTAGAGAAATATGGCGTAAACGCATAGCAGGTTGTCGTCAGACATTGCTCGGCGTTGAACCGGAAGCTATAAATGGAAAAATGACCCGTACTTTTAATCCAGAATCTTATGGTAAATTGCTAGCCGAGTATCAGCCAAAAATTATTACCACGGATGCAGAAAACGAACAAGCGATCGCACTCGCATTAACCTTAGAACATCGTCCCAATCGTACACCAGAAGAAGAAATGCTGTTGCAACTGTTGGTGACTTTAATTGAGCAGTTTGAAGAAACCCATTACCCAATTCTCCAAGGTACACCCAATTCGATGTTGGTACATCTAATGGACGCACGCGATACTACAACCGAAGCATTAGCTGAGGTAATTGGTTCATTGGAAATTGCCTCGCAAATTGTTAATGGCGGCACTATTAGTAAAACTCAAGCAGAAGCGTTGGCGGACTATTTTAATGTAGATATCAGTTTAATTATTTAGCTTATCTTCTATAACAACGCTCTTAAAACCAGCGCTTAGTATTGAGCCGGAAATTTAATATTTTGGTATGAGGTTAAAGGTGCGTAGACGCGCAACGGTGAGGGGGTCGCAGTCTTGGCGGTTCCCGTCGATTGCGAACCCCCAAACCCGAAGGGCTTGTCCTTAGACATCGCTTTTCCACTCGATACAACAGCTACAAAATCTTTTGTTAGTTAGCTTCTAGAGCTTGAGTAAACTATGAACCTGTACCAAAAATTTTATGTGCTAACCATCCCAAACCCAAGCCTAGACTAGAAGTGCTAGCTAAAATTAGAAAAGTATGAACCTTGCTAAAAGATTTTCGTAATTCATCTCCAGCCTCAGCCACAACCCAAACCACAACCCAAGCCACAACCCAAAATATAACCTCAATCACAGCCCCAGCCCCAGCCACAGCCACAGCCACAGCCCCAGCCACAGCACCAGCCATGGCTACGGCTACAGCCCAAGTACTAGCCACGGTTACAGCTACAGCCCAAGCACTAGCCACGGTTACAGCTACAGCCCAAACTATATACGAAGCCTTTAACGCGGCTAACAAGTAGCCTATTAATAAGTAGCTTAATAATACACCAACCAACCAGCCCCAGGGAATAATTCTAGGTGATTTCGTAGCTGGTTTACCTGGAATTGCTTCTGAGTTGAGCTTGGCTTTGGAACGGACAACTTCTTTTTTATGAACTAGATCAACAGATGGTGGAGGCGTTGCTTTTAGTGCTTCTAACATTGCTAACCATACCTGCATCAACTGAGGGCGGTCTTTTGCCTCCAGCGCCATACCCTTGAGAATTGCTTGATTTAATTGATCGCTGATGCTTGGATTAATTTGTTTAGGTGGAGTTAAAAGAGCATTATCGAGCTTGCGAGTCAGAGAAGCTGTAGGGCGTTGACCTGTTACTGCATAATAAAGTGTAGCAGCCAAACAATAAACATCTACTGTTGGCTCTCGACTACCTCTGCTAATCTGTTCATAGGGCGCAAACCCTTCATTACCCGCAATACTCTTTGAACTCAAAGTTTTAGGTAAAAGTTCTTTAGCGATTCCAAAGTCAATTAAAACGGCTTTGCCATTACTCCGCACCATGATGTTTCCAGGATGGGCATCTCTATGTACTAAACCTGCTTGATGCACTACGCTCAAAGCTTCCCCAATTTGGCGGATGCAGGGTAGAATCTCTGCTTCTGGTAAAGCCCCCTTACGCTTCACCGCTTCAAATAAATTTTCTCCCTCAACAAAGTCCATCACTAAACAGTGGGTAGCACCTTCCCGAAACAAATCACTCACTCTCACAATATGAGGATGAGGGTCTTGAGATAAGCGTGCGAGTATCCGCCCTTCTTCAATAAATCTCTCTATGTACTTTTCATATTCCGGATCTTGGTTGAGGTGTTCATTAGGTGTCTTAATTACAACTGTTTGCTTTAGTTCAACATGCAAAGCCTTATAGGTAATTCCAAATCCCCCCTGTCCCAGAACTTGCTCAATTACATATTTGCCACCTAGCAATTGTTGTCCTGCTATCCAAGGCATAAATGACCTCTAAATAATTCGTAATTCGTAATTCGTAATTAAGGCACGCTCAACAATATATAAGACAATCTCTTTAGATAATTGGGCATGAGTCAAAATCATTACTTTAATATCAACACCCTGATGAAAGTTTACCTAAATCTACGGTATTTTACTAGATGAGGGAGTGGGCGACAGTGATGGTGGACTGGAAGATGGAGAGGGTTTGAAAATAGGAATCCAAGAAGGTATGGCTGCAAGTAAGGCTATAAAAACTCCGATCGCCGCTATCACCACAGTCCAAAACTGAATTTTTTTATCCCAGTTCGAGTTAGTATTCGAGGATACAGTTGCCACAGGCTGAGAAGTCTCCCCAGTTAAGCCCAAAGAATCAAGCCATTCTCGCATTGATTGAGGACGCTCTTTAGGATCTAGCTTCATACCTGTTAAAATTGCTCGGTTTGTGCGATCGCTAATCTGAGGATTCCATTCTTTTGGAGACACTAAATGCTCGCCGTCCACTTTGCGCTTTACTGCATTAACAGGTGTTCTTCCTGTCAGAAGTTTATACAGAGTAGCTGCTAGTGAATAAATATCGCTATATGCACGAGTTATAGTACCTCTAGCGTAAAGTTCAGGGGGCGTAAATCCATCAGAAGTTTCCTTAGTTCGGCTTGTGGTTAAGATATGGTCAAAGTCTAAAGCTAAACCAAAATCAATTAGTACCGCTTCTAGCTGTCCCTCTCGCTTCCGCAACAAAATATTTCCTGGATGCACATCCCGATGAATCAGTTCATTTTCATGTACAACTATCAGTGCTTCCCCAATTTGCCGAATGTAACGTAGTGCGTCTGGTTCCGAAAGTGTTGGTGGGCGGAGGTCAGCCAAACTCACTTCATCCACATACTCCATTACCAAACACAAACAGTCTGCTTCCTCAAAGGAATCTACGACCTCCACAATATACTTATGCTTACACTTTTGAAGCTTTAAAGCCTCCCGCAAAAACATTGTTTTTAGCCGTTCGCGTTCTAACTGGTTTAGGGAATTTAGTAAATTGTCATTTAAGGTTTTGATGACTTGGCGATCGCCATTCTGATTTTTGACCAAATAGGTGATGCCAAAGCGTCCTCTTCCCAACTCTCTTTCAATGGTGTATTTTCCACCTTGCAAGCGATCGCCAGCTACCCAAGCCATCTTTGCAACTCCCAAAATGCTTAGATTAATTCTCACACAAGAGAGCTTTAATAACTTGAGCCTAGTTTGGCAGAACAGGTGCGATGTCTACGACGGTCACTGAGCGCAGCCGAAGTGCGGGCTACGCCTACGCTTTTTTCTCTCTCTATTGCTAAACTAAAAACAACCTTTAGCTAGTGCAAAGGTAACTTATGACCTCTGCAATCAACCTCGATACCGATCTCACCCCATTTCCTGACCACACGCAGCTACCAGACTCTGACGGCACCTTTGTGAAAAATTGGCAAGAGCATCCCCAAAGTATCTTACTAACGGATTCAATTACACCCATTCTCCAGCAATTACATCCAGAAGGTCAATATTGTATAGGTCAGGACTTAGGTATTTACTGGCGGTTGACAGATCCTCCAGAGAAAGGAGCAGCAGCACCGGATTGGTTTTATGTAGGAAATGTCCCGCCCTTACTAGATGGATTGACGCGCCGTTCTTATGTATTTTGGCGAGAACACATCGCTCCATTAATTGTCTTAGAATTCGTCTCTGGTGATGGGAGTGAAGAACGAGATACAACCCCTTGGAAGGGCAAATTTTGGATTTATGAGCAAGTAATTCGTCCTCCGTTTTATGGCATTTATGAAGTGAATAAAGCCAGTATAGAAGTGTATGAATTGATTGGTGGACAATACCAGTTATTAGCAGCAAATGAACGAGGACATTATCCTATACCTCCTTTAGGAGTGGAGTTAGGCATAAGGCTTGGAGTTTATCAAAACGTGGAATTGCCCTGGTTACGTTGGTGGGATTTGCAAGGTAATTTGTTGTTGACTGGTGATGAAAGAGCAGAACTTGAACGCCAACGCGCTGAACAAGAACGCCAACGTGCTGAACAAGAACACCAACGCGCTGAACAAGAACGCCAACGCGCTGAACAAGAACACCAACGCGCTGAACAAGAACGCCAACGAAATGAGATTCTGATTGCTCAATTGCGATCGCTCGGCATTGAACCAGAAGCATAATATCGATCAAAAATCAACTACTTATTTACATCCATTCCGTTATGGATGGAAGAAACAAGTCAAATCCTCTTCCCTTCTGCCTCCTGCCTTGTTTCTTAGAAGAGGGATTATTTGTGATTAATTACTTTCTTTATGAAATTAAGAATATACGAAATAGCTGATACTGAAGAAATTATGAAATTGTTCTACGACACTATTCATGAAGTGAATATTCACGATTACACACAAGAACAAGTAGATGCTTGGGCACCAGCAAATATGGATATTGAAGTTTGGATTAAAAGTTTAGGAAGTAAGTTTACTTATGTAGCAGAAGAAGACAAAATTATTGGTTTTGGAGAATTAGAAGCTAATGGTCATATCGATCGTTTCTATTGTCATAAAGATTTTCAAAGGAAAGGTGTTGGTAAGAAAATCTTAGAACAGATTGAATTAAAAGCAAACTCTTTAGGGTTGAAAAAGTTATATACAGAAGCCAGTATTACAGCTAAACCTTTTTTTGAAAGTCAGGGATTTATTGTTATCAAAAAGCAAGAAGTAGAGCGTAGAGGGCAAAAGCTGATAAATTTTGTCATGGAAAAATACTTAAAAAATTACTAAATTCAAAGGTTGTTCTAGCTTATGCTTTGTAAGCGACAGCTAGCATCACAGAAGCAGGAATTTCCACACCATTTTCTGTGACATACTTTGAGGCTCCCTCGATAATTGCGTTTTCAATATTACGCCGTTGTTCATCGGTTTGCATTGCTAACATCGACCCCAGACGCGCCGAACTTACAATAATCTTTGGCATGACATCTTCAGGTGTAGAGAAAGTCCACTTGATGGGGAGTTCAGTGACAGACACCTGAGTGAATCCCTCGGCGCTTAAAACCATTTCGCATTCAGTGGGGTCGCCAAAGCGAAACAGGGGTGGCCCAGAAGGTAGGTTCACATCCATGCTGCCATAAGTCTGCACTGAACCCAGTATCAGAGCCATAAATGGATTGCACGTTGGCGGTGTCCAGCAGGTGAAAGCATAGCGTCCTCCCGGTTTGAGTACGCGAAAGGATTCAGCGATCGCTTTTTCTGGGTTGGGGAAATGGATGATACCCAAGTTACAAACCACCGCCTCAAACTGGCCAGACTCGAAAGTTAGGTTTTCAGCGTCCCCATGATGGAATGACCCTTGAGAACATCGCACTTTGGCAATGGCCACCATATTTTCTGCAAAGTCTAATCCTGTGACTATAGCCTGCCGCTTTAGTGCTGCGGCACTAAGCCACCCAGTTCCGCAAGCCACATCCAGCAATTGAATACCAGACTTAGCTCCCACGGCATCCAATATGGCTTCATCTACCTGAGAAGTCACAACAGCGATCGCGCGATCGTATTCTTGAGAAGAGAAAATTTGTCGCGCTCAAATTGCTTGAATGCCTCGTGAGTAATGGTGGAATTATCCGTCATTTATTCACATCCAGCAACCGCGAAGTTTGTAACCGACTCATCCACTTTTCTAAATAAACTCGATTAACTTTTTGCTCATTTGGATCTTTAGTATCTAAAGGATGAGGCATCAGTCCCAAAATCGTTGCTGTCGTCACGCAAAACATTGATTTTTGGAAACTCATACAAATTTGAACTCGCAAATCATCTTCACCCCGAAGACTGCGACGATAAATTTCGTGCAAATATTCTGGAAGATAATGACGCATATCTTGCATCAACAAGGTAGGAGGAATACCCGCGCCACCGATGGGTAAAGGATCGGCATACAATGCACCATATTGAAATCGACTTTGATCGGGAGAGATTTGATAAGCTTGGGCGTTGTATGAAACAGTACCGTGGAAAGGAGTTCCCCGGAAAAATACTGCCTCTACATAAGGTATTGCTGTATCTGCTAAGAAAGTCAAACCAACGCTTTTGGGAATGATTTCATAGACCTTACCTCGAATTTTGACAGCGTAGGTAATTGGGTTTGATGCATTTGCCACTAATCCTGATTTAATGTGGTCTACAACTTGGGAAATCGATTTGATTTCGCCTCGGTCATAGCGGTCTGATAAGTTGAGGAACATATCAGCCATGACTCGCCAGAATTGACCTAAACCGGTGTAGTAAGCAGAGACGCGCAACTGTTCTGTTAAGAAATCTGGAAACAGTTGGTTAATACCCAGAATCAAGGGATTATTTTTAAATTTTGCAGCAATAACGGCTTGCGCTCTTTCTTGAAATTCTGGTGTATCTAAATACGTATCTAGTCCGCCGCCACCATGCCACATCATGCCTTTCATGCAATATTCGGCATATTCAAAATTGATTCGGTCATGCCACCAGTGACGGAGTAATTTCTGAAAAGAAACCTCTCCATTAAAGTATTTAAAAAATGGGAAAAATACTAAAAACTGATGCTCGGCAATATAGTTAAGATTTATTGAGTAAGCATCTAAAACTACCCCATAGCTTTTAAGAATACCAACAACTTCTAATACATTCTCTGGACTATCAGGGAGTAATGCATCTCCTTTTTGTAGGCGTTCAATATACTCAGCTAAGGGATTGTGAGGAGCTTTTTTTTTAATAGTTACCATTGGCATCTCTCCAAAAAGTTTAGGAATTGGGGTATTGGGCATTGGGCATTGGGCATTGGGCATTGGGCATTGGGCATTGGGCATTAGGAAAACTTTTCCCCATTCTCCAGTCCCCAGTCCCCAGTCCCCAGTCCACAGTCCCTAGTCCCCATTCCCCATTGCTTTATCCAAAGACACTGCTACTACGTTTTGGGTATTTATCATTGCTGTAATTGTTGGTTCAGTCCAACGCACTAACCAACTAGGTTGAATGCCAAAAATCACAATCAGCACAGCTAAAATTGCAGCTGGGATGCGATCGCTCCAATACACACGTGGTAAATTAACAACAGGTGAAGATAAACGTCCAAAAAAGGCGCGGTTAACAAGTAATAGGAAGTAAACTGCTGTTAAACCAGTACCAAGCATACATAACAAAGTTTGCACTGGAAAAACTGCAAAACTTCCCCGATAAACTACGAATTCGGAAATAAACCCTAGCATTCCCGGTATACCAGCGCTGGCCATGACTCCGACAATCATCAAACTACCAATTACTGGCATACCCCGTTCTGGGTTCAGTAATCCTTGAATGATTGCTAAATCACGGCTTCCGGCTTTTTTATACACAACCCCTACTAGCAAAAACAGCATTGCCGAAATCAAGCCGTGGCTAATCATTTGCATCACAGCACCCAATACACTTAAAGGTGTGCCCGCCGCCGCTGCTAAAAGCACGTAACCCATGTGTCCAATGGAGCTGTATGCTACCATTTTTTTCATATCGCTTTGGGCGATCGCACAGGATGAACCATAGAGTACACTCACTACTGCCCAAGTCGCCAACCAAGGAGCTACATAAGCCCAAGCTTCTGGTAACAAGTTCATCCCAAATCGCAGTAAACCGTAAGTTCCCAACTTCAAAAGCACCCCAGCCAATAGCACGGAAATCGGTGTCGAAGCTTCAACGTGAGCATCTGGCAACCAAGTATGGAAGGGAACCAAGGGAATTTTTATTCCAAAACCGATCAAAATTCCCGCTAGCAATAAAAGCTGTGTTCCTAGAGGTAAAGTTGTCGCGTTCAAGGTTGCTAGTGCAAAATTAGAGGAACCACTCAGCCAAACCATACCGAGGAAACTTGCTAAAAGCAGGATTCCCGAAACGGCTGTATAAATAAGAAATTTAGTCGCAGCATAACCCCGTTTGGCGCCACCCCAAATGGCGATCAACAAATACAGCGGAATTAGTTCCAATTCGTAAAACAGGAAAAATAATAGTAAATCCTGTGCTAGAAAGGCTCCTGTCACCCCAGCGCTTAATAATAGTACCAAAGAGTAATAAAATTTAGGACGCTGTAGCGATTCATCGCTGCTGTAGATGGCAATGGCAGTTAACAATCCATTTAAAACCAGCAACGGCAAAGATAAACCATCTATTCCAAGGTTATAGTTCAGCCCTATAGCATCTACCCAAGGGAGAGACTCAGCAAACTGTTGAGTAATTTCTCCTGGATGGAACTGACTTACTAATACGATTGTCCACAAGAAAGCGATAATGGCAAAGACTAAAGCCACCCCACGGGCCAATTTCCCACTGATGCTTGAGGGGGAGAAACCAATTAAAGCTGCACCGATTAACGGTACTAGAATTAAAACACTAAGCATAGACTTCGGGTAAGGGGGGATGAGAGAGAATAACAGACGCCATAAATCGCGTCTCTACGTTTTGTACAGACGCGATTTATCGCGTCTCTCTAAAAAGGCAATTTATCTAGTAAACCCAATGACCAACTGATGAAAAACCCCAAGACGCTGACAACTGCTAGGATGGTCAACATATAGCCCTGAGATTGCCCAGAAATGCTGTACTTTAAGGTTTGTCCGCCGAAAATGGTCGCAAACCCAACCAAGTTTACTAAACCGTCAACCAAGTAGCGATCGCTCCAAGCAGAAATTTTAGATAGCAGTCCTACTATACTTACCACGGTGACATAATAAACTCGGTCAATATAAAAATCATAACCTAACAGGTCTTGCAGAAATCTCCACGCCAGGATTCTGGATCTTGACCAAGCTTTGTGCAGGTAAACTGTACACCCTACACCTACCCCCACTACGGTAGAACTAAACAAGGCTAACACCACATACCAATTAATACTTTCCCAATCTGGTAGTAAGTACCATTGCTGTAACATTAGAGGTAAAAGCAGAGTCAGCACTGTTAGAAACACCATTGGGAAGGCCATCTGCCAACCAACTTCTGGGGTGCGACGGGTTTTTTGTTGCGGTTTACCCCAAAAGACTAATCTAAATACTCTTGTCAAATTCAATGCTGTCAAACCATTGACTAATATTAAAACCCCAATTACCCAAGGGCTAATATTCACGAAACCGTCAGCCCATGATAGCATTGCCCAGAAGCTTCCCAAGGGTAGCAGTGTCACCATCCCGGCTGAACCAACTACAAAGGCTGTAGTGGTGGCTGGCATCCGCGACCACAAACCGCCCATTTCTGTTAAGTCTTGGCTTTGGGTAGTTAAGATGACTGAACCAGAACTCATAAATAATAATGCTTTGGCGATCGCATGAGCTAATAGCAACATCAAGGCTACACCTCCTTGCTGCAACCCCACTGCTAAAAACACTAACCCCATGTATGCACTGGTGGAATGAGATAGCGATCGCTTAATGTCAATTTGAGCTATGGATACTAATGTCGCTCCAATCGCCGTTACTGTACCCATGATTACCAAGGCATTCAAGGCAACTGGCGACAGGGCTAATAATGGTTGAAGTTTATACAGTAAATAAGCACCACCAGCTACGACTAGAGAGTTCCGCATTACCGAGGCAGGATTGGGCCCTTCCATTGCCTCATCTAACCACAGATGCAGTGGAAATTGGGCACATTTACCAGCAGGCCCAGCAATTAACGCCAACCCTAGCAACGTCGATGTCATTGGACTTAAATTAGCTGTTTGTGCCCACTCATATAAATCCGAAATGTTCAAACTCCCAGCTAAGGTAGAAAGTGTCACTACAGCCATCAGCAACAACAAGTCTCCTACCCGTTTAGTCCAAAATGCATCCCGCGCCGCCGTCACTACTAGTGGTTGAGCATACCAGAACCCCACCAGCAAGTAAGTTGAAAGCGTCAAAACTTCCAAAAGCGCATAGCTGAGAAACAAAGAATCACTGATTGCTAGACCACATAGCGCTGCTTCAAAAAATCCCAGTAGCCCAAAAAAACGCGCCAACGACCAGTCCTTTTCCATATAACCCAGAGCATAAACTTGTGCCAGTAAGCTTAACCCTGTAATTAAAACTGTTGCCCCAATGCTGACTGGGGATAGTTCCAAGGAAAAAGATAAGTCTAAATCTGCTGCTTTGAACCAATTGATTAGTAAGGTTTCTGGCTCTCTATCCCAGACATTTTTAAATACAAACAGGCTATGAACAAAAGCTAAAACGGTCGTCAACAAGTTGAAGTATGCCGCAGGTCTGGGCCCTGTTCGCCGAATTATTCCTATTCCCCACGGCAATGTCAAAATTGCGCCCGATAAGCTATACAAAGGCACAAACCAACTTGTTGAAAATAGAAATTGCTCCATTTAAATTTCCCTTGATGACTCAGCCTTGATTTTAAAAAAATTTCAACCAATTATGTTATTTAATAAAATTAATTTACCAAAATTACCAATGTTTTTTTACTATTATTTTAACTGAACTTCCAAAAGTACTTTTACTTAACGCTACCCTATTAAATATAAGTAAAATATAACTTTACATAAGCAAAAGCATTTACTTGCCTTAATATCGCTGACCTTTTTACATTTGTATTTCTACTTTAACCAAAGTAATTTATACAATATATTTAAAAAACTTATATATATTTCACTTAGTCCTTGTGCACTTAGAAATATTTGCTAAAAGATAGATACAGCAAAACATACAGCCGCTGCTTACCTTTTGTCAGATAGGATTAGCCCTGGTTATGAATGTCGTTTTGTAAATGTGATAAAGAAATTATAAAGCATAAGTGCCTGCTCAAGGAATCTGTAAACTTTAATTGCTCAGAAGCCTAGATAACTTTTTGTTAAGTTTTTTAAAACTTTCTTATCATAAACTATTATAGTAATTTATATTGCCAGGAACGCCAAGCTTTCCTATGCTTAATTTGGAAGTGTTTTCTTAGCTATAAGATCAGGCTCTCCCCGTCAAAAAATTCAAACGACAGTACAGATTGCATTAATTTTGTAGGAGTTCTGCGATGCCAATTGCAGTTGGAATGATTGAAACGAAAGGCTTTCCAGCAGTGGTGGAAGCTGCTGATGCGATGGTGAAAGCCGCCCGTGTCACCTTAGTAGGGTATGAAAAAATTGGTAGCGCTCGCGTCACCGTGATAGTTCGGGGAGATGTATCGGAAGTGCAAGCTTCCGTAGCAGCTGGGGTTGAAGCGGCAAAAAGAGTCTTTGGTGGTGAAGTGTTATCCACTCACATCATTGCTCGTCCTCACGAAAACCTGGAATACGTCTTGCCGATACGTTACACAGAAGCGGTGGAACAATTCCGTACTTAAAAGCTGTTTAAACAAAGTAATTAACGCTTTTTGCCTGAAAAGAGCATCACTTTTGTCCAAGACTAAAAACTTTGAAATAGGGATTAAAACTAATGTCAATTGCAGTGGGAATGGTTGAAACGCTGGGCTTTCCAGCAGTAGTGGAAGCTGCTGATGCAATGGTGAAAGCTGCCCGCGTCACTTTAGTAGGTTATGAAAAAATCGGTAGTGGTCGGGTGACGGTAATTGTTCGGGGTGACGTTTCGGAAGTGCAAGCTTCTGTGGCTGCTGGGGTTGAATCTGTAAAGCGGGTCAACGGCGGACAAGTGTTGTCTACTCATATCATTGCTCGTCCTCACGAAAACTTGGAATACGTCCTCCCAATTCGTTATACCGAAGATGTAGAGCAGTTCCGGGAAAATGTGAATGCAATTCGTCCTTTCGGTAGAAGACCGTAATTTGTAATGCAAATTGCCAAAGTTCGCGGCACAGTAGTTAGCACCCAAAAAGAGCCAACTCTTAGAGGTGTGAAACTACTGTTGTTACAATTAGTAGATGAAAACGGCAATATCTTACCAGAGTATGAAGTAGCAGCAGATATTGTGGGAGCAGGAGTAGATGAGTGGGTACTCATCACTCGTGGTAGTGCCGCTCGTCAAGTTGTTGGCAATGAACAGCGTCCATTGGATGCAGCAGTGGTGGCGATCATAGATACTATTTACGTTGAAGATCGCCTCATTTACAGCAAAAAAGATCAATATTGATAGTCATTGGTCATTAGTCATTAGTCATTAGCTGTCGACAAATGACAACTGACAAATGACAACTGACAAATGATAATAGAGGAGGAATCTCGCGATGGCAGTCCGCAGCACGGCGGCACCCCCAACCCCGTGGTCAAGGAATTTAGCTGAACCCAAAATCCATGAAACTGCTTTTGTACATTCATTCTCCAATCTGATTGGGGATGTACGAATAGGTGCAAATGTAATCGTTGCTCCGGGGACTACGATTAGAGCGGATGAAGGCACACCTTTTTATCTGGGTGAAAACACCAATATTCAAGATGGTGTTGTCATTCATGGGTTGGAGCAAGGCCGAGTAATTGGCGATGACCAAAATAAATACTCAGTATGGATTGGTAAAAACGCTTGCATTACCCACATGGCTCTAATTCACGGGCCAGCTTATGTAGGTGATAATTCCTTCATTGGCTTTCGCTCTACGATATTTAATGCCAGGGTGGGTGCAGGTTGCATCGTAATGATGCACGCTTTGATTCAAGACGTAGAGATTCCCTCTGGGAAGTATGTACCTTCGGGAGCGATAATTACCAGCCAGCAGCAAGCCGATCGCTTGCCAGATGTGCAAGATCAAGATAAAGAATTTGCTCATCATGTGGTTGGAATTAATCAGGCATTACGAGCTGGTTATCTCTGTGCTGCGGATACTAAATGTATAGCACCCATTCGGGATGAGAACGCTAAATCTTATACAGGTAATGGTATTACTGTTTTAGAGTTGGAAAGGAGTAGTGAAGTGTCGAGCAATAGCTTGGGTGGAGAAACAATAGATCAGTTGCGGTATCTATTGGGGCAAGGGTATAAAATTGGTACGGAACATGTAGACCAAAGACGTTTCCGCACGGGTTCTTGGACTAGTTGCCAACCAATCGAACCGAGATCCCTCGGTGAAGCGATCGCAGCATTAGAAGGCTGTCTACAAGAGCATAGCGGCGAGTATGTCCGACTGTTTGGCATTGACAAAGATAGACGACGCGTGCTAGAAGCCATCATCCAACGTCCTGATGATGATGCAAAACCAGCTAGCAGCTTTAAAGCTCCAGCTAGTCATGGTAATAGCAGTTACAGAAGCTACAGCAACAGCTATGATAATGGTAATAGTAACGGTTCTAGCAGTGGCAAAGTCAGTAGCGAAACTCTAGAGCAAATTCGCCAACTCTTGGCAGGTGGTTACAAAATTGGCATGGAACACGTAGATGAGCGGCGTTTCCGCACTGGTTCCTGGACTAGTTGCACGCCAATTGAAGCAACTTCCACAAATCAAGTCATCTCCGCTTTGGAAGAATGTATCGCAAGTCATCAAGGCGAGTATGTACGTTTAATCGGCATTGACACCAAAGCGAAACGGCGGGTACTAGAAGCCATTATCCAACGTCCAAATGGTCAAGCAGTTTCCTCTGGTAGTCACAAATCATTTACTAGTACTAGCAGTAGTGCAGCATCCTATGATAGGGGAACAGCTAGCAGTAACCGTTTAAGTTCTGAAGTAGTAGACCAACTCCGGCAATTATTGGCTAGCGGCTCAAAAATTAGCATTGAACACGTAGATCAACGACGGTTCCGTACAGGTTCCTGGACTAGTACCGGTCAAATTCAAGCCTCCTCAGAAAGAGAAGCGATCGCCGCCATAGAAGGACAACTCGGCGAATACGAAGGGGAATATGTACGCTTAATTGGTGTTGACCCCAAAGCCAAACGGCGGGTATTAGAGACCATTATCCAACGTCCAAATGGTCAAGTAGCCTCCTCTGACGGTCAGAAATCATTTACTAGCAGTGCGCCCTCTGCAACAGCAACAGCAACAGCAACAGCTACCCGCTTGAGTAGTGAAGTAGTAGACCAACTCCGGCAATTATTGGCTAGCGGCTCAAAAATTAGCATTGAACACGTAGATCAACGACGGTTCCGTACAGGTTCCTGGACTAGTACCGGTCAAATTCAAGCCTCCTCAGAAAGAGAAGCGATCGCCGCCGTAGAAAGACAACTCGGCGAATACCAAGGGGAATATGTACGCTTAATTGGTGTTGACCCCAAAGCCAAGCGTCGCGTATTAGAAACGATTATTCAACGACCTTAAGGAGTTAGGAGTACAGACGCGATTAATCGCGTCTGTACAAGAGTTGGGAGTTAGAAGTTAGGAGTTAAAAAAGATTGTTAATTGATAACTCTAAACTTAAAATTTATAACTCCCCCACTTTTAACTAACTCCTAACTCCTCACTTTTAACTCCTATCTTCTTAGGGCTTCCGAGGTTAAAATTTCCATGTCTGTGCCGCTACTGCGCCTCAGCAATAACTTTGATACTTACATTAGTGGTGAGGTGACTATTCATCCAAGCGCGGTACTTGCACCTGGGGTGATCCTCCAAGCGGCTGTAAACAGCAAGATCGTCATTGGGCCAGGGGTCTGTATTGGCATGGGAGCAATTCTCCAAGTCCATGAAGGCACTCTAGAAGTAGAAGCAGGTGCAAACCTGGGAGCCGGCTTTTTGATGATTGGCAAAGGCAAAATTGGCGCAAATGCTTGTATTGGTTCAGCGACTACAGTTTTTAACTATTCGGTTGAACCCGAACAAGTAGTACCGCCTGGTTCAATTTTAGGAGACACCAGTCGGCAGATTGAGCCAACAAAACAGCTAGAAGCATCTACAAATAACCCAACTTCTACTACAAATACACCACCGAAAGAAGAAGAAAATAGCTCAGGTGGAGGTCAGGAAAAGGTAATTTCCTCAACTAACTTCTCAGCTTCGGCTTTTGTAGATTTCAAACAAAACAAGTCAATTTCTTATTTTAAATCTCCCGCCACTCCCGAAAGTCAGTCTCCTCCTGTGGAGGAACCGACCAATGATACTGACTCCACCTTGGGGGAATCCCAAGAGTCAACAGAACATCATTCAGATCCCAGTCAGTCTGCCTTAGAATCCCCTAATGGTTTTGGGACTCAAATTTATGGACAAGGGAGCATAAGCAGACTGTTGACTACATTGTTTCCTCACAGACAATCCTTGAACGACCCAAACCCTGACGATTAGTCAGAGTAAGTGTTAATTGTAAGTTGTCGGCTTTTTCCGTATTTTGGAGAATTCATCATGGAAACATATAATCAACGGTCGATTCGTACTATCCAGGGAGCGAGTAGTCAAGAAACCTTTCAGGATACTGCTTTGGGTTTAGTTTCTTGCCGTAGCTTTCCGGCAATCGTTGGGACGGCCGATATGATGCTGAAATCAGCGGGAGTTCACCTGGTTGGGTATGAAAAAATTGGTGGCGGTTATTGTACTGCGATCGTTCGGGGTGGAATTGCTGACGTGCGTCTGGCGGTAGAATCTGGCGTGCAAACGGCTGAACAGTTTGGTCAGTTAGTTTCTAGTTTGGTGATTCCCCGACCTTATCCCAACCTAGATATAGTACTTCCCATCACAACCCGTTTCACTAAATTGATGGAAGAGGGCAATTCCAGCCGTCTGAGTAACCAAGCAATTGGTTTGGTAGAAACGCGAGGATTTCCCGCGATGGTAGGAGCGTGTGATGCGATGCTCAAAGCTGCTGATGTTCATTTAGCAGCTTATGAAAAAATTGGTGGGGGTTTGTGTACGGCAATTATTCGTGGTTCTGTAGCAAATGTGGCGGTAGCAGTGGAAGCAGGAATGTTTGAAGCAGAACGCATTGGAGAATTGAATGCAGTGATGGTAATTCCCCGACCGCTGGACGAAATGGAGTTAACCTTGCCATTGGCAAGCTGCTGGATAGAAGAACGCGAACCGTTAAACTTACCAGTGAATATTAAAGAACAAGTTGCAGAAATCGAGGTACTAAGATTACCAGACTTAACCAAGCTACCGACAAAAGTTCAAGAAGAATTATGGAATGATGAATGATGATAGATGAATTTTGTCAAATCATCATTCAGCATTCATCGTTTAGATAGAAGGCATCTTACGCTTTAGCTATTCTGAATAATAGCTTTTTCAATCCATAAATAAATACTTTTGTTTTAATATAAGTAATAGAGTTTTGTCTATGATAAAACTCGTAACTTTCTGTGAGCATCACTATATCATTTGCCAGTGTTCAGCAATACTAGTTTTATATCTATTAATCGCTATATATAGGAGAATCACTCTTGAACCAAGCGACGCTGCACCAGTTAAAGGTGTTCGAGGCGGCGGCACGGCACAGTAGCTTTACTCGTGCTGCTGAGGAATTGTTTCTCACCCAACCTACCGTTTCTATGCAGATCAAGCAACTCACAAAATCAGTAGGTTTGCCATTATTTGAGCAAGTGGGGAAGCGATTGTATCTGACAGAGGCAGGACGGGAATTGTTTGCTACTTGTCGGCAGATTTTTCACAATATAGCCCAGTATGAAATGAAGGTGGCAGATTTAAAAGGGCTAAAACAGGGACAATTACGTTTGGCAGTGATTACAACAGCAAAATATTTTATCCCACGTTTGTTAGGGCCATTTTGCGAACTTTATCCAGGGATTGATATCTCGCTGCAAGTAACAAATCACGAACAAATTTTAGAACGGATGAGTCAAAATTTGGATGACTTATATATTATGAGTCAAATTCCAGACAATATAGATGTGACTTGTGAACCATTTCTGGAAAATCCTTTGATAGTCTTTGCACCGACTAATCATCCTTTATCTAAAGAAAAAAATATTCCTATACAACGCCTGTCTAACGAACCTTTTATTATGCGGGAACCAGGTTCAGGAACTCGTCGCGCCGTTCAAAAGCTCTTTGAAGAACAAGGGATAGTAGTAAAAGTCAAGCTAGAATTGGGAAGTAACGAAGCTATTAAACAAGCGATCGCAGGTGGTTTAGGAATTTCTGTTTTATCCCGTCATACCTTACTATCAGACGCTTCAGAGTTCAGCATTTTAGATGTGCAACACTTCCCCATTCAGCGGCATTGGTACATGGTTTATCCATCTGGCAAGCAGCTATCTATCGTCGCTCGTGCCTATTATGAGTATCTCCTAGCGGCGGCAAAGAATTTTGTTGAGCAAAAAGCTGATACCGCTCATAGCACGTTTGAACCAATTCACGGGAATTCGTAATTCGTAATTCGTAATTCGTAATTACGAATTCCCCAAAGGGGTTGACTGTTAGATCGGTAAACATTGACAATTAACCAGCAGAATCATTAAAAATGGGGGAAAACTGGCAGTGGTTAACCCGGAAATACCATCTTGGCGCAAAACAGTACAAAGCGAGATTGTAGCTGTTACCGTGTATTCTGACAGAGCATTGGTTACACGGCGAGGTGTAGTTGATTTAACAGGAATTGAACAGGAATTAGTAATTACCCCAGTGCCAATGACTCTAGAAAGTGAGTCCGTTCGGGTTAGCGGTACAGGTATGGTAGGGGTGCGCTTGATGGGAGTTAGTAGCGATCGCATCTACACTACTGAACCTGTAGCAGAACGAGTAGCACATTTGACAAGGCAAATCCAGCAATTAGAAGCAGAAAAACGCCACCTGCAAGCCCAAGTAGACGCTTTGGCATTGCAATCTAGTTTTATCGCTGGCTTACGTGAAAAAACAGAAGAACCCTTTGCACAAAGTTTGTCTCGGAAAAATCTCAGCCTCAGCGAAACTTTGGATTTCCTCAACTTTCTTGGCAGCCAGTATAGTGAATATGCGATCGCATCTGGAGAGTGCAAAACTCAACAGCAGGAATTAGACAAACAACTGCAAGCACTCCACACCTCATTGCAAATAATCCAAACACCCCATCCTAAAGAGAGTTTTAGCTTAGTTGTAGCCGTTGAAGTCGCGGGTGAAGGCGAATTTGAATTAGAGGTGTCTTACATAGTAAATCGCGCTAGTTGGAATCCGCTTTATGACTTACGCTTTAGCACTACCAGCGAGATTGTACATTTGAGTTACCTTGCAGAAATCACTCAAAGCACTGGCGAAGATTGGATTGGTGCAAATCTCACTCTTTCTACCGCTAAACCAGGATTAGGTACGCTTCCACCCAAACTTGAACCCTGGTATATTGATGCGCCACTTCCACGAATAGCGCGACAACGACAAGCTCGATTTGCTGCCCAGCCACCACTACTGCCTAGCATACCAGAGCCACCTGCTGCTGCCAGGGTGGATTGGCAAGAACAAGACGAAGTTGCAGAGGATAGTCTGATTCCAGCAGAAACCATTACAGCAGAAGTATCCAAAGAAGGGAGTGTAGTTACCTTTAAATTGAATGGCGGTGGTAATATTCCCAGCGATGGCGCACCCCATAAAACTACGATTTTCAACGATGATTATCCTTGTAGCTTCGATTATGTAGCAATGCCGCGCTTGGTAAGTTTTGCTTATCTACAAGCGAATGTGAAAAATAGTCCCAATGGTGCGACTTTGTTACCAGGCAAAGCGAATATTTTCCGCAACAACGTTTTTGTCGGTACTACTGGATTAGGGAATATTGCACCAGGGCAAGAATTCAAACTGAACTTAGGAATTGACGAAGGTTTAAAAATTGAGCGCGATTTAGTTGAGCGCCTGGTAGATAAAAGATTAATTAGCAACCAGCGCCGGATTACTTATAGTTATCGGTTGATTGTTACTAACTTACTAGAGAAAGAAGTAAATCTAAAATTAACTGAACAATTGCCAGTTAGCCGCAACGAGCAAATTAAAGTACGCCTCAGTCGCAGCAATCCACAAATTCAACTTGGTGAAATGGGGATTTTAGAATGGCTGTTAACTCTTACAGCCCAAGAGCGACGAGAGATATATTACCAGTTTAATGTTGAACATCCGCCCGACTTAATGGTAGTTGGGTTAGATATTTAGATTATATAGCATTTCCTAGTCTGTTAAGGTACAAATCTCTGTGTACCTCTGCGCTTTACTTTGCGTCCCTCTGCGTTTCAAAATATTATCTGTACCTCACTTAACAGGGAATCGCTATAAATACGTTAAAGGAATTCCAAATAAAAAAATAATCAATTACTTTGGTGAGCAGAGGGAGCAGGGAAAGAAGAACTTTGATGGTCGTATTGGATGCAGGAATTGAGTAATTTAATTTTTGGAAATCCCAAATATAAAGCCTTTTTGCTGGATTTAATTCTTAACCGCTTCAGCCTGCGGATTTTGATTCTTTTTATCTGGAAGTAACCGTTCCAATCCACGGGCGATTAAGGGTAGAAATCCAATAATTAATGCCACGCCTAGCAAGTTGAATATTAACTGTGCATTGGCAATTTGGCGAGCAACATCATCCCCTGCTCCCATTAACTGAGAAATCCATTGCGCGAATCCTGCCAATTGAGTGACAAATATAATTCCTACCGCAGCAGTAGTCAGATTGAAAAGTAAATGAAAGATACCTGTCCGCACTGCTGGACGTTCGCGTCCAAAGGTAGCTACTAATGTGTCAGCACAAGTGCCAACTTCAGCACCCAGCATTAACGCCACGCCTGCTGATAATGAAATTAATCCTTGACTAGCCAAAGTCACAATAATCGCAACTGTGGCAGAGGAAGATTGAACTAAGACTGTAAATAGTGCCCCAACTCCAGCACCTAAAAGCGCGTTGTTACCCAAGGTTTCCATCAATTTGAGAAATGGCTGGTAGTCCTTGAAAGGTTCCATTGCGTTTTCAATTGTGTCAAGTCCGAAAAACAATAAGCCTATGCCAAGAATAATTAAACCGATTTGCTTCCAACGTTCTTTTTTACCCAACAAAATTAACAGTAAGCCAACGAACATTGCTATGGGCGCATAATCACTAATGTTAAAAGCAACTATTTGAGCGCCGATGGTTGTACCAATATTGGAACCCAAAACCACGCCGAGAGATTCTACAAATGACAATAAACCAGCACTAACCATTGCAATCACAATGATGATTGTTACTGAGGACGAATCTAATATTGTTGTCGCTACCGTGCCAGTTGCTATTCCAGCGTAGCGATTGGTAGTGAACTTGCTAATTAGTTCTTTGGCACGATCGCCTGCGATCGCTTCCAGTCCCTCGGCCATTCGTGTCACACCATACAAAAATAGTACCAGTCCCGCCAGCGCACCCGTGACTATTTTAAAAATATCTAATTTTCCCTGTTTTTCTCCTTTAGACTCAGCACTTTTATCCTGACTATTTTTATTTTTTTCCTTAGGATTCTGAGATAAATTGCTGTTTTTCTGTTGTGTTTCTTCTACTCCAGTAGGAGTCTGAGCATTAACGCTAATTTCTACACTTGGTGCATCAAACCAATAAAAATTATTTCCTAATATAGAAGGAGTAACTACCAAAACTGAAACTATAATAATCAATATTAAACTGTTCAATACTCTTTTTAGGCTTTTTGATAACAACATAATACAATATTCCCTCAAAAATTTTATTTTAAGTATTACTATTAATTTAATTGTCCAAAACTTTTAAGTATTACTATTAATTTAATTCTCAGTATGTCCCAAAATAAACGCTGGCTTCCTATTTTAACAAATTAAAACCTGATTGGAACTTGCTCAATAGTAGTAATTTTATTTAGATATTATTATTTATGTTTAATTACTAATATTATAACTTTCTAATAAATAACTATTATAAATTTAATCTGTTTCAAACATGAATTGCTTACATCTTAAGAAAGAGATTGATGATTGTATGTCACTATTTAATTGAAATTTAAACTCAACTTAAATAAACAATAACGCTTATTTTTAAGTAAGAAATATGTTGTAATAAAAATTACATTGGTTTAGAATTTACGCATTGACAAGCAAGACAAAAAGTAATTAAAAAAACACAAAAAAAATCAGCGAACGCTAGTTACTAGAGGCGTGAATTTACGAGACATGTATTGCGGCAGTTTAACCGACAAGTACTGAGAGGCATCCGGCTTTGGCATACTCGAACCGCTTCGCCAGAATCCGCGATCGCAGATAAGTTAGCTTTATATCTACCATCAGTCTTTTTTTGTCAAGCCATATTGACAATTTGTAACGAAATTGTTATATTTAGTTACATAAGATAACAAAACAAAGAAAAAAAAACCATGTATACCACTACTAACGAAGACGGTATTCTCAACAACTACGCAGCAGAACCCAAGATGTACTACTCTGAGTACCCAGCAATTTGGGAACAACGTAAATACGTTTTACAGGGTCTTTTTGCAACTTTAATCGTCACCGCTTTAGTTTTGGTTGGTTTTAGCGTTAGCTAAGATTTTTTGATTTCAGTATCGCTGTATCTCATCGTCATTCAGACCTCTCTCTATAACCCCGGTTAGTTTCGCCGGGGTTTTTTGTGTTTTACGTATCCCAAACGGTAGTGGTGTGCTGATAAGTCATTTTTATATTTACTATCAGTCTTTTTTTGTCAAGTCTTATTGACGCTTTGTAACGAAATTGTTATATTTATTTACATAAGATAACAAAAGAAAGAAAAGAAAAAACTATGTACACCACCACCAACGAAGACGGTATTCTCAACAACTACGCAGCAGAACCCAAGATGTACTACTCTGAGTACCCAGCAATTTGGGAACAACGTAAATACGTTTTACAGGGTCTTTTTGCAACTTTAATCGTCACCGCTTTAGTTTTGGTTGGTTTTAGCGTTAGCTAAGATTTTTTGATTTCGATATCGCTGTATCTCATCGTCAATCTCACTTCTCGACTTTACCTCGGCTAATTTAGTCGGGGTTTTTTGTGTCTTATCCATCCCATTTTGTCGCCCCATCAGCAACAAACCACTGGTCAGCCATAAAATAAAGACAAATCAATAATAAAGGGGTGTTTATGGCAACCCAACTCGGTGAAGCTAAATCTTCAACAGAACTGGTAATATCTTGGGAAGCATTGCCCGCAGATTTTCACTTAGAGGATGAACCAGTGGAGAATACAGGTCAGCCACTATTGGCTGGTGCTTTGCGCGAAAGCCTTGAGATAAGTGGTTTCATTCAACCGCAGATGTTAATAGCCTCAAATTTTGGACTTTGTGCGACGATAAACGGGCAATTTATAGCTAAAGCACCCGACTGGGTTTATGTGCCATCGGTAAATCAGGTTTTAGGAGAACGCAAAAGCTATACACCGAATTTAGATGGAGATATTCCAGTAATTGTGATGGAATTTCTATCTGACACAGAAGGTGGAGAATACTCTTTTAAACGAACCTATCCACCAGGAAAATGGTTTTTTTACGAGCAGATTCTTCAAGTCCCAATTTACATAATTTTTGACCCAAATGGTGGTTTATTAGAATTTTACCAACTCGAAAACAGGCGCTACGAGTTAAAGCAACCTGATGAAAATGGTCGTCATTGGATTGATTCAATGGGTTTATTTCTGGGAACCTGGCAAGGAACAAAAGAAGCCAGAACTGGTTACTGGTTGCGCTGGTGGGATGAGGCAGGTAATTTGTTACTTTGGGCAGTAGAACAAATTGAACAGGAACGCCAACGTGCCGAACAGGAACGCCAGCAAAAAGAACGGCTAATTGCCTATCTACAATCTCAAGGTATCGATCCAAATAATTTGCCTTAGCATATATAGCAAGGGACTGGGGACTGGGGATGGTGGGGCCCCCTCTGGGGATAAGGGGTAATGGAGACTGGGTGAAAAGCCTTTTTGTGTCTAAGTTTTATCGTCTGTTGATGGCCTAACCACCTTGACTGTTGCTATACAAATAAAATTTTCAAGTATTTAAATGACTCAGTTTAAGCAAATAAGTGCTACAAGCGTTACGTCTATTAAGGAGTGGGGCATCATACAGAAATTCAAGTACAGCTGAAAAAGCTAATCGCCGGAAAAAAGGCACAAGAGGAAAAAAATAGGTTTTTGCTGAATCAAAAGCCAGAATTATTCGTCACTTAAACTATCAATTCCCTATTTATTTCTACTGGAGGATGATTTATGTCATCACAAATGCTGCGGTTGATATCTTTGGGCAGTCTTGGCTTATCTTTGTGTCTGGGCAATTCGGCAGCAATGGCGCAATATGATTCTAATGGCGATGGTGTAGTAGTACCAACAGTACCATCAGGTGGCACATCAGCACCAGTTCCAATAGACACATCGACAGGTGTACCACCTTCACCTTCTGCTGATGGTACAACTCGGTTTACCTGTCAGACTTATAATGGACAGTATACTGTCATGTACCAGCCACAAAGTCAACCAGGACAATTCTTTGCTTGGGCAGCACCTGCGGCTTTAGGTGGTGGTTGGGACGCACAAAGGCGTTGTACAGCAATTGCCAGTCGCTTGGAACTTTATCGCCCAGATGGTTTACAAGAACTCCAGACATCCGTAGAGAATAACGAAAATACTGTCTGCGTCACAACTGAAGCTAATCCAACCTGTAGAATTGTGCTGACAGTCCCCCGTGGAAAAGATCCTGTTGTTATCCGCAATAGCATTTTCCAAAACTTGACTACTGCTGACAGCGGACAACAAACGATCGCCGTTAACACTTATGGCGATCGCACTAGTGGAGGCAACGAATTATATAATTTAGGACGCACACTTCTAGGCGGTGGCAATAATCGGGTTAGTTCATCTAGAAGTGGGATTAATCTGAAACCTTTCCTCGATCGTCAAGATGGTGGTACTGGAAACAATTTGCGGAGTGGAGTAGCAATTCGTCGTCAGTCTCAACCTAACGGTGTTCGTTTAAGCCCTGGTAAATTCCGGTAAGCAAGAGTGGCTTTTAATACAAAATGACTTTCAAATAAAAAATATCCAACTACTTATTGTGGGGCGGACATCTTGTCCGCCTTTTTTTATGGGCATAAAATTGCTGTCTCCTGGACTTTTTCGAGATGTCGAGGATCTAAATCCAGCTGTATATTATTTATTCTTTTAACCTTTTGCTAGCAGTTTCTTAACGTTACTGAGATAACTTGAGGTTGCTGAATATGGATTAATACTAGTAAAACCGTAGCTTTTTTGACTGCAAAATAGTTTTTTTAAATAGTGATATTGCGATTGTCAATGTGACTTGATTATGGTGGCGAATTATTACTGAACATCAGCTTTTCAGGTAATTTTCAAACAATACAAAATAAATTGAAGGAGACGTTATTAATGGCTTTGACACAAGGCGATATTGCTTTTATCTCTTTCAATGCTGATAACGATATTGCAACCAACAATAACCCCAGTATTTTGCAGAAAATTGGCAGCTTCACCAGTACTAATGGAGCCGAAATATCCGCCTTTGATTCTGGAAGCGATCGCTTATTTGTGGTTGCTGGCAGCATAGTTGAAATTTATCATGTCAGCAATACAGGCACGCTAACCTCGACTGGTTCTTTGGTAACAGGATTTACGCCTCCCGTCGGGACACAAGCCATTCCCAACAGTGTTGCGGTGAAAAATGGTATTGTCGCAGTCGCCTACGCCATTCAAAACACCAGCACAAACGCCCAGCAGACAGGACAGGTGAGTTTTTACAATGCCGCTAATGGCAACTTTTTGAACTCGGTAGCGGTGGGTGCATTACCCGATATGCTCACCTTTACGCCCGATGGCACGAAGGTATTAGTAGCAAATGAAGGAGAACCCAACAGCTACGGGCAAGTAAATTCGGTAGATCCTGAAGGTTCAGTCAGTATTATTAACATTGCTGATGGCGTGGCGAATGCAACCTTTGCCCAAGCCTCGTTTACAAGCTTCAATAGCCAGATCGCCACACTCAAAGCCGCAGGTGTACGGATTACTGGCCCCGGCTCGACGGTGGCACAAGACTTAGAACCAGAGTATATTGCTGTATCTCCAGACAATCAAACTGCACGAATTACCTTGCAAGAAAATAATGCGATCGCTATTCTGGATATTGCTAGCGCCACCATCACCAATATTTTGCCCCTTGGTGCGAAAAATTACAATCTTCCAGGTAATGGATTAGATGCTAGCGATCGCGATGGTAAAATTAATATTCAGAATTGGCCGGTATTTGGATTATATCAACCCGATGCGATCGCTAGCTTCACAGCCAACGGACAGACTTACTACATCACCGCCAATGAAGGAGATTCCCGCGACTACACTGGTTTTAGCGAGGAAATCCGGGTTGGCGCAAATGGATATGTTTTAGATCCAACAGTTTTTCCCAATGCGGCTACCCTAAAGCAAAATACCAATCTAGGGCGGTTAACCGTTACAAATGCCACAGGAGACACCGACAAAGACGGAGATTTCGATCGCATCGAAGCATTTGGGGGACGTTCCTTTTCAATTTGGAATGCTAGCGGCAATCAGATATTCGACAGTGGCGACCAATTTGAACAAATTACTGCAACCAAAGTACCAACTCTGTTTAACTCAGATGGCGCGGCTGATACCTTTGACACCCGCAGCGATAACAAAGGGCCTGAACCCGAAGGCGTGGCGATCGGAGTCATCAACAACCGCACTTATGCTTTTATTGGTTTAGAACGCACTGGCGATGTCATAGTTTACGAAGTGACAAATCCCAACAAGCCAAGCTTTGTTCAATATATCAACACTCCTGAAGATACTGCGATCGAAGGGCTAACCTTTGTCTCGGCGGCTGATAGTCCTACTGGCAAGCCTTTGTTAGTTACTACAGCCGAAGTCAGCAAGACGGTTGCGGTATTTGAAGTAACTCCATCTGTTCGGATTAGCGACATTCAGGGAACGGGGCATATCTCATCCTTTAGAAATCAGACTGTCAGCAATGTAGCGGGAATTGTCACGGTTAAAGCAAGTAACGGTTTTTACTTGCAAGACCCCACTCCAGACAGCGACGTTCGCACTTCTGAAGGTATTTTCGTCTTCACCTCATCAGCACCAACCGTATCTGTTGGCGATTCAGTATTAATCAGTGGAACAGTTACAGAGTTTCGTCCCGGCAACGATGCTAATAATTTAACCAAAACACAAATCACCACTCCTACAATTGTTACCGTTTCTAGTGGCAACGATCTACCCACTGCTACAATCCTTGGTAATGGTGGCAGAACTATCCCGACAACGGTAATCGATAACGACACGATCGCTAATATCGAAACTGGAACAACCACCTTCGATCCTGCCCAGGATGGCATCGACTTCTATGAAAGCTTAGAAGGAATGTTGGTACAGGTGAATAACCCAATTACCACTTCACCCACTGCAAACTTTGGCACATCAGAGGAAATTTGGGTATTAGCAGACAATGGCGCAAATGCCACAAGTAGAACGGTTCGCGGTGGTAGTCTGATTAGTGCTTCAGACTTCAATCCTGAGCGGATTCAAATTGACGATCTCAACAATGCCTTAACACTGCCTGAAGTTAATGTTGGTACGCAACTTAGTAATATTGTCGGTGTCGTTGACTACAGCTTTAACAACTATGAAGTTTTAGTATCGGCTGCTCCCACAGTAGTACAGAACAGTAACATTCAAAAAGAAATCACTAGCCTAACTTCTACCACCAACCAACTGACGATCGCTACCTACAACGTCGAAAACCTCGATCCAGGCGACGATCCAACCAAATTTAACAACCTGGCTAATCGCATTGTTAATAATCTCAAATCACCAGATATCATTAGTCTCGAAGAAATTCAGGACAATAACGGTGCAACAAATGATAGCGTCGTTGATGCCAGCACTACCTTCCAAAAGTTAATTGATACAATTACTGCTGCTGGTGGCCCGACGTATCAATATCGCCAAATTAACCCAGTAGACGATACGAACGGCGGTGAACCTGGTGGAAATATCCGGGTAGGTTTCTTGTTTAATCCTAATCGTGTCAGCTTTGTAGATCGCCCTGGTGGTAGTTCCACCACCAGCACCACAGTTACCAATGTCTCTGGTGTTCCTACAGTTTCTTATAGTCCTGGTTTAATCGACCCCACCAACTCCGCCTTTACTAGCAGTCGTAAGCCGTTAGTTGGTGAATTTACTTTCAACGGTGAAACTGTTTATGTAATTGGCAACCACTTTAATTCTAAAGGTGGCGACCAGCCATTATTTGGGCCGAATCAACCACCAACCCTCAGTAGTGAAATCCAACGCCAGCAACAAGCTACCCTGGTGAAGAACTTTGTCAGCAATATTTTAGCGATCGCCCCCAATGCCAATGTCGTAGTGGCAGGTGACTTAAATGACTTTGAATTTTCCAATCCCGTCAACACCCTAGAAAATGCTGGACTGACTTCCTTAATTGAAACTCTGCCGCAAAATGAGCGTTACACCTACAACTTTGAAGGTAACGCCCAAACCCTTGACCACGTTTTAGTTAGTAACAACTTGCTCAACAACCTGGATGGGTATGATGTAGTTCACATTAACTCAGAGTTTGCCGACCAGGATAGCGATCATGATCCTAGCGTAGCTCGGTTTAATCTCCCTAAAAACAATGCTCCCACGGTAGTACAACCGATTGACGACCAAATCATTTCTACTAATAAAGCTTTTTCTTTCAATATCAGTAACAAATTTGCTGATCTAGATCCAGGTGACACCCTGACTTACAGTGCTACAGGTTTACCCACTGGTTCTAGTATCGTTGCCAACACAGGTGTAATATCCGGCACTATCTCCCAAATCGGCATTTTCGCAGTTACAGTTACCGCTACCGATCGTAAAGGCGGTAATGTTAGCGATAGCTTTGACTTGACTGTTGCCAATAACAAGGCGACATCTGGCAACGATATCATTTTTGTCAGCGAACTTACTGGTTTGAACAAATACATAGTCAATGCTCTGGCTGGGAGCGATCGCGTCATCGGCACTAATACCAGTGAATTAATCGACGGTGGAGGAGGCAATGATTACCTGGATGGCAAGGGAGGCATAGATGTACTCCTTGGTGGCGATGGCAATGACACCATCTTAGGTGGACTTGGCAGCGACGGACTTTCTGCGGGTAATGGCAATGACCGCCTGATTGGTTGGGGCGGTGGCACAAACGAAATTGACCTCCTCAACGGCGAACAAGGTGCAGATACTTACCTTTTAGGTGATGCCACTTCAGCTTTCTATACCAGTTCTCGCAACAATGATTATGCCGATATTCTCAACTTTCAAGCAAGCGATCGGATTCAGCTTCAAGGAGTTGCTAACAATTACTCGCTAGGGTCAGTGAGATCGGCTGTAGGCATTTTCACCAACAATGGAACGGAATTAATTGCTGTTGTGGAAAACGGGTTAAACCGCAATACCAATTTGACAACAGATACTCGTTTCGTCTTTATTTAACGCAGATTTAATCGAACTCCGATTTCTCTGTGTACTCTGCGCCTCTGCCGTTCCCTATTTCTAATTTTCAAAACAGTCTCATGTCTAGAATCTATCTGAGAATTAAACATGGTAACTACTAATACAATTCGCTTTTCTCAATTCAACGCTTCTTTAAATCGTAATGCCAAAGGTCAGTTAGTCAGCGATTTGTCTACCCCTGACAACGCTCAAGCAAAGGCAGTTGCAGAAATCATCCAGCGTAATAACCCGGATGTGTTGCTAATTAACGAGTTTGACTACTCCCCGGAGGCAGTTCAACTATTCCGGCAAAATTACCTAGCCGTCAGCCAGAATGGTACAACTCCCGTTGACTACCCTTACTTCTACATCGCTCCTTCCAATACAGGTATTGCCTCTGGTTTTGACTTGAACAACAATGGCACAGCAGTTACAACCCCAGGCGAATCAGGATATGGCGATGATGCTTTCGGATTTGGGAATTTCCCTGGTCAATACGGGATATTGCTGCTATCCAAATATCCCATCGACACTGCCAACATCCGCACCTTTCAAAATTTTCTATGGAAGGATATGCCCAATGCTTTGCTTCCTGACGATCCGACAACACCACAGCCAAATGATTGGTATTCTCAGGAGGAATTGGCAGTTCTACACCTTTCTTCTAAAAGTCACTGGGATATACCCATCCAGGTAAACGGTGAAACAATTCACATCCTCGCCAGCCACCCCACACCGCCAACTTTTGATGGCACGCAAGACCGCAACGGTAAGCGCAACCACGACGAGATCCGCTTTTGGGCAGACTATATTACCCCTGGTAATGGTAATTACATTTACGATGATGAGGGTAAAACTGGCGGTATTGCTGCTGGATCGAGCTTTGTGATTGTGGGCGATCAAAATGCAGATCCGTTAGATGGTGATAGTTTTGACAACGCTATTCGCCAACTGTTGCAAAATCCCAATATCAATACTAATGTCATCCCTACCAGTCTGGGTGCGCGCCAACAAGCAGACTTACAAGCTGGTGCAAACGCTAGCCAAAAAGGTAATCCTAGCTTTGACACCGCAGACTTTGCTGATAACACTCCCGGAAACCTGCGGACTGACTATGTGCTGCCCTCAGCTAACCTGACAATTGCCAACTCAGGAGTATTTTGGCCTCTAAATACTGACCCGACATTCTCCCCAGTAGGTACTTTTCCATTCCCCAGTTCTGACCATCGTCTAGTATTTGCAGATGTGCAAACTGGAGCAACCGAACCAGGTAAAACCATTCCCAATGTTGGATTTGTGGGGCAGAGTACTTTTGCCACAGGGTTTATTCCTGCTGGTGTAGCGGGAACGGTGAATGGGGTACAAACTCCACTAGGCGGACTTTCTGGTGTCACCTACGATGCTGTGAATAACCGCTACTATGCAATCTCAGACGATCGCTCCCAAGTTGCCCCTGCCCGCTTTTATACCTTCACTGCCAGCGATTCCTGGGTGAATTTTACTAATATCACAACCCTGAAAGATACCAACGGCAACTTTTTTGCAACCAACAGCCTTGACCCAGAAGGTATCGCTTTAACTAACAATGGTACAGTCTTTATCTCTTCCGAGGGCGAAGTTAATCCTGGTGCTGGTCGCGTTAGCAATCCCTTTATTAAAGAGTTTTCGCTAACTACAGGGCAAGAAATAGGCTCGCTATTTGTCCCCAGGAAATTCCTACCAGTAGTTGAAGATACCAACAGTAACGGTATTATCGATGCAGATGATACGCAGACATCAGGTGTTTACAATAACTTAGCCTTTGAAAGCCTCACCATTACACCCGACCAGAAAACCTTATTCACCGCCACTGAAAACGCGCTGTCCCAAGATGGATTAAAAGCTTCACTCACCAGTGGCAGCCGTTCCCGAATTCTGCAATACAATCTGGTTACTGGACAGCCAGAAAAAGAATACCTCTATATTACTGATGCAATTCCCGAACCACCCAATCCCAGCACAGGTTCTGCTGACAATGGTTTAGCGGATTTATTAGCAATAGATAATCGTGGCACATTACTAGCGTTAGAACGTTCCTTTGCCCAAGGTGTAGGTAACACGATCAAAATCTACGAAGTTTCTTTGCAAGGTGCAACTGACATTAGCTTCTACGATTCTCTCAATAATCTGAGTACTGAACAATTAGCAGCTATCCAACCCGCCCAAAAACGACTACTGTTGAATTTAACTGACCTGAATCTGCCTACTGATGCAAACCACCCGATTACAGGAGTGGATAATATAGAAGGTCTTGCCTTCGGCCCCAAACTAGCAGATGGTCGTCAGTCCATTGTGCTGGTAAGTGATAACAACTTTAACCAAAGCCAATTTACCCAGATCCTCACTTTGAATGCAGACTTAGTTCCCACTGCTGCACCCAGATTAGAAACTCGTCCCGATTTATTTGATGATGAAGATCCAGCACTGCCTGCTGTAGATCAAAATGCTGATGCTGATGACCCTGCCATCTATGTTAATGCCACAAATGCTTCCGAAAGCCTAGTATTAACCTCAGTCAAAAATGCTGGACTGCGGGTTTATGACTTGTCTGGTAATTTATTGCAAACAGTTAATCCCGGTGGCATTCGCTACAACAACATTGACCTGCAATACGGTTTTAAATTAGGCAATCAATCTGTTGATATTGCCGTAGCTAGCGATCGCCAAAATGATAAACTAGCAATCTTCAAAATCAACCCCAATCCCACCGCCGCCGGACAATATTTGGAAGATATCACCGATAGCAATATTGGTACAATCTTTCAAGCATCACCTTTTGAACCTCCTTATTCTGCATCAACTCGCAGTTCTTACGGAGTTACCTTATACCGTAGCCCTGTAACTAATGATTACTATGTCTTTACCAGTCGCCGCCAAACTGGAGATATAGCTCAGTTCAAATTGATTGACAAAGGGAATGGCAAAATTGGCGCTGAACTGGTGCGGGAGTTCACCATCCCTTCGCCTACCGCAGAAGGGCGTTCTCCCCAAACAGAGGGTATGGTGGTTGACCAAGAAACCGGCTTTCTCTACATCGCCCAAGAAGATGTGGGCATCTGGAAATTCCAGGCAGAACCGGACGGTGGTACAACAGGCAAGCTGATCGATCGCGTTCGTTTTGAGGGTGGTTCTCACCTCACCGATGATGCCGAAGGGTTGACCATCTACTACGGCAAAAACGGCACAGGCTACTTGCTAGCATCCAGCCAAGGCGATAGTACCTTTGTTGCCTACACACGTGAAGGTAATAACGAATACGTGGGTAACTTTGCCATTGGTAACAATGGGTCAATTGACAGCGTGCAAGAGTCAGATGGTGCTGATGTAATTAATGTGCCACTGGGACCTAACTTCCCATTTGGTTTATTTGTTACTCAAGATGGCTCCAATGAACCTGCTAAGACCATCGATGGCGAAAATGTCAACTCTAACTTTAAGCTGGTGCCTTGGGAAAATATCGCCAATACCTTCCCCAATTCTCTAAATATCGACACCACTAGTTACGATCCTCGCAATCCCGTTGCTCAACCCAAGTTGACCATCTATGAATTTGAAAACCTACCAAAGTTAGGCACGACTTCTGAAAATCAAAATATTTTCTTGGGTGGTTTTTCTGGGTTGTATTTCCAAGGGGTTGCAGCAAATGGCAACCTGAAATTTGTCACCAACACAGACCGTGGCCCCAACGGAGAACCTGATAGTGTCAAAAGACCATTTTTATTACCCGATTTCCAGCCAGAAATAGTTAGCTTTGAACTCAACCGCACCACAGGTGAAATCACCATTACCAACAGAACAAAGCTATTCCGCCAAGATGGAACGACCCCATTAACGGGATTGCCTAACTTGCAAGGTGTAGGAAACGGTTTAGCCTACACAGATGAAATTGCCGTTGACTTAGATAAAAAAGTTCTAACTAACGATCCTTTGGGCGCTGACTTAGAAGGGATTGTAGTTGCAGAAAATGGTGATTACTGGCTGGTAGATGAGTATCGTCCCTCCATTTATCACTTTGATACTAATGGAAAGCTAATTGAGCGCTTTATCCCTCAAGGAACTGCCACAGCACCCAACCCAGATCAACCAGCTGGAACTTTTGGCACTGAGGTATTGCCAGCAGTTTATGCTCAACGCCGCAATAATCGAGGATTTGAAGCTGTAGCGTTGGAAGGTAATAAATTATATGCCTTTATTCAGAGTCCAATTGATAATCCAGATGTCGCCAATGATGCGACTTCTAAAGCTTCTCTCAACCTGCGAATTCTGGAGTTTGATATTGTCACCAAGCAGGTAACAGGAGAATATTTATATCGCCTAGAAGGTTTACCAGGAACAGATAAGATTGGCGATGCAGTCTCTTTGGGTAACGGCAAATTTGCAGTAGTTGAACGAGATGACAATGGTACATCTGCTGGCAATAAACTGATTTACCAAATTGATTTAGCCGGGGCAAGCAACATCAACAATCCTGCTAACTTTACCTTGCCAACTGGTAAAACTATTGAACAACTTACCTCTGCGGAGTTAGCTGCTGCTAATATTAACCCTGTCAGCAAGAGTTTGATTGCTAATGCTGCTCAGTTGGGTTACACCGGGGTGGAAAAATTAGAAGGTCTGGCACTGGTAGCACCTAACACCCTAGCCTTGATTAACGACAACGACTTCAACATTACGGGTAATACGGCTGCTGAAAAACTCGGCATTCTTGAACTACCCAATAACCTGACAACTGCACTGCCTACTTTTCCCGATAGCTTTGGTTCTAGTAACAGCGATAATGTTACAGTTCAGCCAGGAAAAACATTCTTTGCGGGTGACGGAGCAGATTTTGTAGAGGGTACTGAAGGCAACACAATCGAGGCTGGAAACGGTGATGACACCGTGCTTGTAGGCAGTAACTCTTCAGTATCCGGGGAAGATGGTAGCGATCGCATATTTATTGGTCAAAATGGCCCGGCTCAGAATACCAGTGCTGATGGTGGTGCTGGTGATGATGAAATTACGGTGGTGGAAGCCAGTGGTAGCAATAATTTGTTTGGGGCGGCAGGTGATGATAATCTCACAGTAATTGAAGGTTCTCGTCAATCATTATTCGGTGGCTCAGGTAACGACACCCTCACGAGTAACGGTAGCAATAACCGTCTCTACGGTGGTTCTGGAGATGACAAACTCTTCTCCAGTGTGAATGACTCCCTGTTTGGTGGCGATGGTGATGATGTGCTATTTGCTGGCCAAGGAGGTAGTAATAGCATCACTGGTGGTACTGGTGCTGACCAATTCTGGATGACTAACGCCAGTCTGCCAACTAGCAAGAACATTGTCACTGATTTTACAGTTGGCATTGATAAAATCGTGCTGGGCGGTATTGGTGTTACTCAATTTAATGCCCTAACACTATTGCAACACGGTAATGATACCATCGTGAAAATCGGAAATACTGAGTTAGCTTCATTGCTAGGAATTACATCAACTAAGCTCACAGCAAATGACTTTGTTTTCTCTGTCAGTGTTGTAGCTTAATTTGTTCGCCTCTTGTGATTGTTACAGCTTCATTAAACAGCAAAAGTTAATGAAGCTGTACTCAATCATTATTGCAAAAGCAATTAAAGAGAAGGGTTATAAAGCAATACAGTTGAGATAAGACCAAAACACTTGTAGAGACGGCGATTTATCGCGTCTCAAAACCCACGATTTTGTACAAGTAGCCCAAACCGTATTGGATTATAAAGAACTTATTATCTGACGAAAGTTACAAAAGAGATATCATTTCAATGTATAAAAAATAATTTTTAACATCACCAAAAATATGCAAAAAATTGTTAATTGCATATTAGGTACAAGATTGCAATACAAGGTTTCTTAACCAGTTCACAATTTATTCACAACTTTTGCTATGTATCTTAATTAATATGCAATTTACATTGTTAATTAAGATACTAAAAGCTTCTAGGGAAATGACAATTGTAGTAGTGGTTGACATTTAATAGTTCAGACTCAAAAAGCTGACAAGTTAATTACATCTTTGAAGCCTAAAACTATTAGTTTTTCTTCACCATATTACTTTTTTGATTTCACTAGAGCCAAGACCATCTCAACAATTAAGCACAGGGAGATTCTCTTTCATGGCTAAGAACGTCATCATTATGATTGGGGATGGTATGGGCTGGCAAATGGCTCGTGCTGCGTCCATCTACAAAGAGATTCAAAATGGTAAGACAGGCGCTAATCTGAGTGATTTTTATACACAAGGTAAGGGGCAAGGACTCAACTTTCAAACACTCCAAGGCTACGGTTTGGCAACCACCTATGGGACAACGATCGCTGATAGTGATGGAGTTTTTAGTACTGGTAATTCAGCCCTTGACGGGACTAATCCCATCACAGGAGAGAGCCAGGTTCGCCCTGGTTTCACCTTCGATCCAACTTTTAACCCAGGTAATACCCCAACAGGTGGTGCAAAAGTCAGTGATGGTGCTGTTGGAAACCTAGTAGGTTATGACCCTACCAAAGGTGGTGTTAATCCTTGGACTCCTGGTAACGATCCTGAATATATTAAGTACAGCTATCCTGACTCTGCAAACACCGCTACAACTCTGTACACTGGCGTTAAAAGTTACAACAACGCTGTTGGCGTTGATATTTTTGAAAATCCTCTAGAAACAATTCTCAAAACTGCAAACGAAGTTGGTAAATCTACTGGTTTGGTAACTTCAGTTCCCATTGACCACGCCACACCTGCTGCTGCTGCTGCCAACGTTAACCGTCGCAGCAAGTATGATGCTGACTATCCAGCATTAGACAACATCCTGCAACAGCAACTCCGTGTCTATCAACCAACAGTATTACTTGGTGGTGGACACCCACTCTCTGCTCCTGGAGATTTACTACCAAACGGGGTTGAGCCGAATACGAGCAATGAATTCATTCGTCAATCAACCTACACAGAACTTAGCACTAAACCAACTAATAACATCTACGATTACACCTTTTTGGAGCGCGGTGAGAATGCCGCCCAGAAACTCGCCCAAACTGCGGCGACAATCGATCCAGAAAAAGGCGATCGCCTCTTCGGTTTATACGGTGCGCGCGGTCAAAATGGTAACTTACCTGTAAGCTCTGCCAACGGCGACTACAGCACCACTGGTTTAGATATGTTCAGCGTTTTCACTAACCAAGGTGATAACACCAAAGTGGACACCACACGTCCACTGCTTCCCGGAGAGACGGATGCATCTTTCATCGCCAAAGAGGTTAACGAAAACCCAACTCTCAAAGACTTGACAAGTGCTGCATTAGATGTATTGGGTAAAGACCCCGATGGTTTCTGGTTAATGGTTGAAGGTGGCGATATCGATTGGTCTGCCCACGATAACAATATAGACAACTTGATCGGCACCACCTTAGACTTTGATAAAGCAGTTGGATCTACGATTGACTGGATCGATAACAATGGTGGTTGGGATGAAAACCTACTAATCGTTACTGCTGACCACGATCACTACCTGACTCTCGACGGTAATTTTCCAACTTTAGTAAAAAATCAAGGTGCTGAAGCATTAACTAATTTGGATACTCCAGCAGAAGTTGGACACTACTGGGGGTCTGATCCCAATGTCAAGTATGGTTGGGGAACTCACACCAACCGTCCCGTACCTGTTTACTATCAAGGTGCTGGTTCTGAAGTGTTAAATAGCTTGGTAGGTAAAGGTTATAACGCCTACGGTTCTGAGATTCCAGGAATTGCGGGTTTAAACGATCAAACCCACATCTACCAAACGATGTTTGCTTCAATAGTACCAAAAGTTGAGTTAGTAGGTTTTGCCTCTTTACCTGCTGATACCTTTAGTAGTGGATCAATTTCTGGTCAGGGGATTTCAGCCAATGGCAGAACTGGGCCTTTCCCAGGACAGCCAATTCAGGGTTTTAGCGGTGTTCAATTTGCTAACAGTAACTCTTTCTACTTCTTGTCAGACAATGGTTACGGTAGCAAAGACAATAGTGCAGATTTCCTACTGCGGATCAATCGTCTAGACCCGAATTTTAAGGGAACAGAAAATGGCGATGGTAGCGTTAAAGTTTTAGACTACATCCAACTGTCTGACCCTAACAATAAAGTTCCTTTTGAAATAGTTAATGAGGGAACTACTGGAAGATTACTGACTGGTGCAGACTTTGATGTAGAGTCATTCGTCTTTGATAAAGACGGGACAATCTGGGTTGGAGACGAGTTTGGCCCTTACCTGCTGCATTTTGATGCCACTGGTAAGTTATTGGAGGCTCCCATCGCTACACCCGACCAATTCAAAACTTTAAATGGAGAAGCACCTAAAGTTATTGGTCACAGAGGTGCAAGTGGCTATCGTCCAGAACATACCTTAGAGTCTTATAAACAAGCAATTGAGCGAGGCGCTGACTTTATTGAGCCTGATTTGGTTGTGACAAAAGATGGTGTGCTAATTGCTCGCCATGAGCCAGCTTTAGCAGTTTTGAACGCTGATGGTACTGTCAATTTCAGCAACACAACTACAGATGTTTACAAACATCCAGAGTTTGGCGATCGCAAGAAAACGGTAAGTTTAGATGGAAATACACTTACAGGTTGGTTTGCTGAAGACTTCACCTTAGCTGAAATCAAGACTTTACGCGCAGAAGAACGTCTACCTTTCCGCGATCATTCCTTTGACGATCAATTTGAAATTCCTACCTTCACGGAAATCATCAATTTGGTTAAGGATGTAGAAGCGACAACAGGTAAAAAGATTGGCATCTACCCTGAAACTAAGCATCCGACTTATTTGGCCAACGAAGCTACTTATGTAGGCACGACAGACAAAGTTAACAGAAACATTAGTCAGTTACTAATTGATACGCTGAAGGCAAATAACTTCACTGATCCCAGTCGCATCTTCATCCAATCCTTTGAAGTTGGCAATCTCAAAGAATTGCATGATACCATCATGCCTGCGGCTGGGGTGGATATTCCCCTAGTTCAATTGCTAGATGCAAGTGACATTGATATTAACGGCAAGATCATCGAGAGTCAGCCCTATGATTTGAAAGTCAGTGGTGACACTCGCACTTATGACGACTTGCGAACTCCAGAAGGCTTGGCTGAAGTTGCCACTTATGCTGATGGCATTGGGCCTTGGAAACGGATGATTGTTAGCGTCAAAGGTACTGATGCTAATGGTGATGGCAAAGCTGATGATGTCAATAACGATGGAGTAGTTAATGATGCCGACAAGACAACATTACCTCCCACTACCTTAATTCAAGATGCTCACAATGCAGGCTTGCAGGTTCATCCCTACACCTTCCGGGCGGAAGACCAATATTTAGCAGCAGATTACAAAGGCCAGCTAGCACTAGAAATTCAACAGTTTTATCAATTAGGGGTAGATGCACTCTTCTCAGATTTCCCAGATATTGCCGATAAAGTACGGGATAAACTTAGAGACGATCCTCAATATAATGTAGTGCGATCGCCACAAAATCCTGACGTTCTCTCAGGAGATGCTTTTGCTAATTTGGCTAGCTCTAAAGGTTTTGAAGGTGGAGCAATTAACGCCAGCAAAACCAAGCTCTATATGCTGCTAGAGGGTACTGTTCAAGGCGATACTCCTGGTGCTTTGCGGATTAACGAATTTGACCTTGCTAGCCACAAGTACACTGATAAAAAGCTCTACTACAGATTGGACAATCCGTCAAATTCCATCGGGGATTTAGCAGTCATTAATGATAATGAATACTTAGTCATTGAACGGGATAACAGTCAAGGGGCTGCGGCTAAATTTAAGAGGATCTACAAAATAGATTTGTCTAAAACAGATTCTAATGGCTATGTCGCTAAAGAAGAAGTTGCAGACTTGTTAAATATCCAAGACCCCAACGACCTGAATGGGGATGGTAAGACCACCTTCAACTTCCCATTCCAAACCATTGAAAATGTTCTGGTTGTTGACAAAAATACCATTTTGGTAGCTAATGACAACAATTATCCCTTCTCTACAGGTCGTCCTGGAAACGATCCTCAAAATCCAGTTATAGACAACAATGAGATTCTACAACTGAAGTTAGAGAAGCCCCTTAATCTTGCTCCTGGCTTAGGTCAACCTCAAGCTGAAGAAATTAATTTTGGCTCCACTACCAGCGATGATATTACCGTTGAACCAAATCAAACCTTATTCACAGGTGACGGAGCAGACTTTGTAGAGGGTACTAAAGGTAACACAATTCAGACTGGAAACGGTGAAGACACGGTGTTAGTCGGCAGTGACTCTTCAGTGTCCACAGGAGAGGGTAATGATCGGATATTTATTGGTCAAAACGGCCCGGTTCAAAATATTACTGCTGATGGTGGCAATGGTAATGATGTTATTACCGTAGTGGAAGCTAGTGGAAGTAATAATTTACTTGGGGCGACAGGTGATGATACTCTCTCTGTAGTTGAAGGTTCTCGTCAATCATTATTCGGTGGCTCAGGTAACGATACCCTTAGCAGTAGCGGTAGCAATAACCGTCTCAACGGTGGTTCTGGCGATGACAAACTCTTCTCCAATTTCAATGATTCCCTGTCTGGTGGCGCTGGTGATGATGTGCTATTTGCTGGTCAACAGGGCGGTAATCGCCTCAGTGGTGGTACTGGTGTCGATCAGTTCTGGATTGCTAACGCCAGTCTGCCAACTAGCAAAAATATTGTGACTGATTTTGCGATCGGCACTGATAAAATCGGCCTGGGCGGGATTGGTGTTACTCAATTTAGTGCTTTAACACTGTTGCAACAGGGTAGTGACACCTTAGTGAAAAGCGGAAATACAGAGTTGGCTTCATTGCTAGGAATTAAATCAACTAGCCTCACAGCAAATGATTTCGTTCTTTCTGCCAGTGTAGTGTAGCCAAAAAATAATTACAGCTTAGATTCAATATTCATTCATTAGTTAAGCTGTAGCGATTTTGCTAATGCGGGGGAATTATATTCCCTCGCTTTTTATATCTTCTATAGTAATTTTGCCTTTAAGAATCTTTCTGCTTCTTGTCCCAAATCTTAACTTGTTTATAACTTTCCTTAAACATTGAACAACTATCTTTTAAAACAGTAACCAGATTTAAGTTCATTAATTTATCTCCACTAATTTTTGTAGACTTTAAGCATTTTGTCGCCAAATACTACTTGGGTTTCTATAGCTAAAAATTTTTTGCTTGGGTTGAGTGTTATTAATCACTCAGTCTATAAACACACAATTGCTGCGTAGAGATAGCCAGTCGTAGGCATCGCTCGTAGCTCATAATACTTAAGGAGTAGTTGGCATGACTGATACAAATGGCAACGGTAGAAATGTCATTATTTTTGTTGCAGATGGATTGCGTAACGGTTCTGTAAACCCTATTGATACCCCGACTTTATATAGCATTCGTCAGCAGGGAGTTACTTTTGCCAATAGTCATTCGATCTTTCCGACATTTACCACGCCTAATGCTTCTGCGATCGCCACGGGACATTATCTTGGTGATACAGGTGACTTTAGCAACACTATTTACACTGGTTTTCCTAGTGCTAATGCCAATGGTAGTGTCACCCCATTTATCGAAAATGATGCAGTTCTGGGAGATATCGATGAAAAATTTCCCGGTAACAACTTTTTAGATGAAGAGTCACTCTTAGCTTATGCGCGATCGCAGGGTTTCAACACAGCAGCAGTTGGTAAATTAGGGCCTGTTGCGATCCAAGATGTTACCCAAGTTAACCGAGAAGGTGGTACTACAGGTACTATTCCTACTCCTGATACAATTATTATTGATGACACTACAAATGGTGCGACACCGCCGACTACACCTGTTGGTTCACCTTCTGGTGTTCCACTCGATCCAGATATTGTTAGTCGGTTACAAGCTGCTGGTTTAGATGTAAAACCGACAACGCGAGTCCAACCAGCTGGTACCAACACAACTCCTGGCACCCTGAATGCCAATGTGGCTCAACAACAATACTTTGCAGATGCCACTACCAAAGTAATTTTACCTAAGTTTCAAGAAGATGGTAAACCATTCGCATTGGTTTACTGGTCAAGAGATCCCGATGGTAGTCAACACAACCAGGGTGATAGTTTAAATACCTTGACACCAGGTATCAATGGCCCTACTTCCAAAGCTGGGGTGAAAAACGCTGATGATAATTTAAAGCAACTTCTTGACTATCTCAAAAGCACAGGCTTGGACAAGACTACTGATGTCTTTGTTACTTCCGACCACGGTTTTTCTACCATCAGCAAACAAGCTATTGATAGCCAAGGGACAAAAACTACAAGTTATGCTGCCACCCAAACTTATGCAGGCGTAAATCCGGGATTTCTCCCAGCAGGCTTTGTGGCGATTGATTTGGCTCACGATCTCGGTCTACCCTTATACGATCCTAACCCTACAACTCTCCCCCCAGACCTCAACAAGATCCAGTATGCAACTGTTGATGCCACAAAAGGTCAACGTCCTATTTCTGGGAATGGTGTAATTGGTGGAACAGGTGAAGTAATTAATGGCCAACTTGACCCAGGTACAAAGATAGTTGTAGCTGCTAACGGTGGTTCAGACTTGATTTATCTGCCCAATGGCAATGCTGATTTAGCCAAACAGGTAGTGAATTTGCTCTCGCAAAAGGACTACATCAGTGGTATTTTTGTAGACGATGCTTATGGAACTATTCCAGGTGCTTTACCACTGAGTGCGATCTGGCTAAAAGGTGATGCTAAAACACCGGTTCCATCTATAGTTATCAACTTCAAAAGCTTTAGCAGCGACCCAAATAACCCAAACAACCCTCAAGCTCAGGTAGAAATTGCTGATACAACTTTGCAGCAAGGGCAGGGGATGCATGGCAGCTTTGGTCGAGGTGATACTTTCAATAATATGGAGGCTATTGGCCCTGACTTTAAACAAGGTTATGTGGACTATGCACCTGTCAGTAATGCTGATGTAACGCCTACACTTGCTCGGATTCTGGGGTTAAATATTCCCAGTAATGGCGATTTGAAAGGTCGTGCCATTACAGAAGCATTGGTGGGAGGCCCGGATACAGTTCCCTCCAGGAAAGAAGTCTTGACTTCAGAAGAAACTACTAATGGTCAAGCAACAATTCTAGATTCTCAAAGTGTAGGCAATACTCATTACTTTACAGCCGCAGGGTTTGATGGTCGCACTGTTGGACTAACAACACTAGACCTTCAATTTGGTTCTACCAGTAGCGATGATGTCACCCTTAAGCCAAATCAAACCTTATTTACAGGTGACGGTGCAGACTTTGTAGAGGGTATTAAAGGTAACAAAATTCTAACTGGAAAGGGTGATGACACGGTAGTAGTTGGTAGTAACTCCTCTGTGTCCACTGGGGATGGTAACGATCGAGTCTCAATTGGCGCAAATAGCCCTGCTAACAATACTAGTACTGATGGTGGCAATGGTAATGATGAATTTACCGTAGTCGAAGCAAGTGGTAATAATAATTTGTTTGGAGGCGCAGGTGCTGACACTATCACAGTAGTTGAAGGTACTCGTCAATTATCCTTCGGTGGCTCAGGTAACGACACCCTCACCAGTAATGGTAGCAATAACCGTCTCTATGGTGGCTCTGGAGATGACAAATTATTCTCCAGTGTAAATGATTCACTATTTGGTGGTGATAGTGATGATGTGCTATTTGCTGGCCAAAAGGGTAGTAATAGCCTTACTGGTGGTGCTGGTGCTGACCAATTCTGGATTGCTAACGCCAGTCTGCCATCTAATAAGAACATCGTGGCTGATTTTGCGATCGGTATTGATAAAATCGGGCTGGGCGGAATTGGTGTCACTCAGTTTAGTGCTCTAACCCTATTGCAACAGGGTGCTGACACTATCGTAAAACTCGGAAATACAGAGTTGGCTTCATTACTACAAATTACCTCAACTAATCTGAGTGCAAATGACTTCGTTTTCTCTGCTAGTGTTGTGGCTTAGTCTGTTGGCCTAGTGCAGCACGGCAGAAATAACTATCAGTTAAAACAGCGGTTTTCAATTACATAGACTACAGCAAATAGTTGGTTATTGTGGGGTGGGTATTGTAATGCTCACCCTATTTTCGTTTCGCTGGGGTCCAACCTACCTCGAAGAGTTTACATTACTTATCAGTTGCTAAAATCGCAGTATTCTTTGTTCCTCAAGGTATTAATTCTTCTTGTTATCTCAAAATAAGCCTGCGTACAGTTAATATTCCCATTGCAAACATCCCTAAAGTTTTAATTTTCAATGAAGATGTACTGGAAATAACTGCGATTTGGAGGAAATAGGTCAGAATGAGAGAAATAAATCTTAGAGTCAGTGCCCTTTCACACAAATATTGTAGTATTGCGGCATAATTTTTTGTCAAATTAGTCTTTTAATATAAATTTAAAGCTAACAATGTCACCATAAATTCTACGTAAAAACACTAAGATTCAAACATATAAAAACGCTTTTCAAATTTTGATTTTATCTGTTTATCTAAATACGGAAAACAAACATCCCATTTTAAATTTAAATACACCTAATTCTTTGTTACTCATTGATATAAATATTTTTGATTTCAGTTAAAAATGAAAAAAATAACTAATTCATTGGATCAACATAAAAATGAATTACTGATGACCAATGGTCAACCTTTATCATCAGAAAATAACTTAGAACGAGATAATTTAACATTATCTATTTTGAAAGAATCTGAAAATAACCTACTAATAGAGTGGAATCATACTCAAACTGATTATCCTCAACAAGCGTCTATTCATAAGTTGTTTGAAGCACAAGTAGAGAAAACACCTGATGCTGTAGCACTAATTTTTAATAATCAGCATCTTACTTATAGAGATTTGAATAATCGTGCTAATCAATTAGCAAAACATCTACGATCGCTAGGAGTAGGAACAGAAATTCTTGTAGGAATCTGTATAGAGCGCTCCTTAGAAATGGTTATAGCACTCTTAGCTATCCTGAAAGCAGGTGGAGCTTATGTACCATTAGATCCAGGGTACCCACAAGAACGTTTAGCTTTTATGCTGTCAGATACTCAGGTATCTGTACTACTAACTCAAAAAGAACTAGTTACCAAATTACCTACTCACACAGCATTTGTAATTTGCCTAGATGCAGATTGGAATACAATCGCCCAAAATAGCAAAGATAACTTAAGCACTAGTGTCACTGCTGATAACTTGGCTTATGTTATGTATACATCAGGTTCTACAGGTACACCCAAAGGTGTTAGCGTTATCCATCGTGGTGTAGTTAGGTTAGTCAAAGAAACTAATTATGCTCAACTCACACCTGAAGAAGTAATTCTGCAACTTGCTCCTATTTCCTTCGATGCTTCCACTTTTGAAATTTGGGGTTGTTTACTTAATGGTGGGCGACTAGTAATTTACCCTCCTAATACACCATCTTTAGAAGAATTAGGGCAGATTATTCAGCAATACCAAGTTACTACTCTTTGGCTGACAGCCGGTTTATTTCACCTGATAGTAGATAAAAAAATTGATGCTTTAAAATCCTTACGTCAACTTTTAGCGGGTGGTGATGTCTTATCTGTTCCTCATGTACAGAAGTTTCTCCAAACAGTAGAGAACTGTCAACTAATTAATGGTTATGGACCAACTGAGAATACAACTTTTACCTGCTGCCATCCCATAACAGCACCACTACAACCAGATGTTTCGATTCCTATTGGTCGTCCAATTGCTAACACCCAAGTTTATATATTAGATAAAAACCTCCAATCAATACCAATTGGAGAAGCTGGTGAATTGTACATTGGTGGTGATGGATTAGCTAGAGGCTATTTAAATCGCCCTGACCTAACTGCCGAAAAATTCATTTCTCACTCATTTTATAACAATTTAGCAACGCGCCTTTACAAAACAGGAGATTTAGCTCGTTATCTTCCAGATGGAAATATTGAGTTTTTAGGTCGTATTGACAATCAGGTAAAAATTCGCGGTTTCCGAATTGAACTAGGGGAAATTGAGCGAGAAATTGCACAACATCCTGATGTTCGGGAAATTGTCGTTTTAGCTCGTCAGGATGAAGCAGTTGAAAAACAGTTAACGGCTTATATTGTTCCTCACTATAACAGTGGATATACGCACAATAAATTACGTGGTTTCTTACAACAGCGACTACCTAATTACATGGTGCCATCGGCATTTATGATGTTAGAATCACTGCCTTTGACTGCAAATGGCAAAGTAGATAGACATAAATTGCCAGCACCAAGTAGAGAACGTCCGCAACTCGAACAAGCGTACATTGCTCCGCAAAGCGATTTAGAACGTCTGCTTGCAGGTATTTTATCCGAACTGCTCAAAATCGATCGCGTTGGGATTGATGATAATTTCTTTGATTTGGGAGCAACTTCAATCTCAATTCTCCAAGTTGCTGCGCGAATAAAACAGGAACTTGGTATTGAGCTACCTGCTGTAAAGCTATTTCAGTATTCAACAATTGGCTCTTTAGCAAACTATTTGGATTCAAACCAGAACAGCCAACCGTCTTCTGACAAGCTGCAAAATCGTGCCCAACGCCAACAAGCAGCTCGTGCTCGTCGCCGTAATCATCAACAAGGTGTTTAAGCAATGGTAAATATGCAAGCATCCGATAACCAAGATCCTAGTGATGGTGTTGCCATTATTGGCATGGTAGGAAGATTTCCTGGCGCTGGAAATGTCGATGAATTTTGGCGCAATCTGTGCGAGGGATTAGAATCAACGACTTTCTTTGAAGATGAAGAATTAGATCCTAGTATCGATCCGAACCTTTGCAAAGATCCTAGCTATGTAAAAGCTAGAGGAATAATTCCTGGGGGCGAAACCTTTGATGCCGCTTTCTTTGGCATTAATCCACTTGAAGCTGTGGTTATGGACCCACAAGCTAGAGTATTTCTAGAGTTGGTTTATGAAGCCCTAGAAAATGCTGGTTATGAATCAGAATCTTTTGAGGGTTTGATAAGTTTATACGCTGGTTGTGGTCAAAATACTTATTTTGCTAACCATATTGCTGGTCGTATGGAAATTGTCGATCGCATCGGTGAATTCCAAACGATGTTAGCCAATGAAAAAGACTTTTTAACCACCCGTGCGGCTTACAAACTCAACCTCAAAGGCCCAGCCGTCAGCGTTAATACAGCCTGTTCCACTTCTTTGGTAGCAGTCATTCAGGCTTGTCAAGCCTTAACCAGCTATCAGTGCGATTTGGCTTTGTCCGGTGGTGTATCTATGACTACACCTCAAAACAGCGGTTATATGACTCAAGAAGGCAGTATGCTCTCTGGAGATGGGCATTGTCGTCCCTTTGATGCCAACGCTCAGGGCACAATGTTCAACAATGGTGCAGGAGTAGTTGTCCTCAAGCGTTTAGAAGATGCACTCAATGATGGCGATCGCATCTATGCTGTAATTCGAGGTTCTGGTATCAATAATGACGGCGCTGATAAGGTGAGCTTTACCGCTCCCAGTGTAGACGGACAAGCAGAGGCCATTGCAATGGCGCAAGCTTACGCTAACTTTCACCCAGAAACCATCTCTTATATTGAAGCTCACGGCACAGCTACACCTTTAGGCGACCCAATTGAAATTGAAGCGCTAACGCAAGCATTCCGGGTGCATACAGATGCTAAACAATTTTGTGCGATCGGCTCTCTTAAAAGCAATGTCGGACATTTAGTTGCGGCGGCTGGAGTAGCAGGGTTAATTAAAACCGCTCTTGCCCTGCATTATAAAAAGATCCCACCAAGTCTAAATTTTGAGGCTCCCAATCCCAAAATTGACCTTGCCAACAGCCCCTTCTATGTAAATACCAAACTAGCTGAATGGTCGGAGGGTGAAACTTTGCGACGAGCCGGCGTGAGTTCTTTTGGTGTCGGTGGGACTAATGCTCATATTGTGCTGGAAGAAGCGCCACAAATCCAAAGTTCAGGATTTTCTCGCCCACAACAGCTATTGTTGCTCTCGGCAAAAACTAGTCAAGCTTTAGAGGCTGCAACAGCAAATTTGCAGCAACATTTACAATATAATGCCGAAATTAACTTACCTGATGTAGCTTATACTTTACAGCGCGGGCGCAAAGCTTTTAATTACCGACGTAGTATAGTTTGTCACGATATTACAGATGCGATCGCAGCCCTGCAATCTTTAGATTCAAATCAAGTAAATACCCGTCATACAGAAATCCGCAATCCAGCCGTTGTCTTCATGTTCCCCGGACAAGGATCGCAATATGTGAACATGGGACTGAATCTCTACAACCACGAACCTGTATTCCAGGAAGCTGTAGATGAATGTGCTGAAATGCTTAAGCCTTTGCTGGGCAAGGATTTACGAAAAATCATCTATCCAGCACCGAGCGAGCGCGAAACTGCGGCTATCTCATTGCGACAAACCTGCTTTACCCAACCAGCACTATTCGTCATTGAATACGCTTTAGCGCAACTATGGCAAAGTTGGGGAGTCAAGCCCCAAGCCATGATTGGTCACAGTATTGGCGAATTTGTCGCCGCCTGTATTGCAGGTGTATTCACCTTAGAAGATGCGCTGATGTTGGTTGCAACTCGCGGTCGCTTCATGTGGGAGTTACCGGCAGGAGCTATGCTCTCAGTGCGCTTACCAGCCAAAGAGGTAGAGCCGCGATTGAGTGCAGAACTAGCGATCGCTGCAATTAATGGCCCTTCTCTGTGTGTAGTTTCTGGCCCCACAGAGGCGATCGCATCTCTGCAAAAACAACTAGAAAGCGAAGAAGTTATCTGTCGCCATTTACACACTTACCACGCTTTCCACTCCCCAATGATGGATAGCATCATTCACCCCTTTGCTGAGGTAGTTGGGAAAGTTAAATTATCGCCACCCCAAATTCCCTTTGTATCCACAGTTACCGCCGACTGGATTACACCCCAGCAAGCAACCGATCCGATGTATTGGGCTACACATCTGCGTCAGACTGTGCGATTTGCAGAGGGCGTACAAACCTTATGGCAGCAGCCAGAACGGCTACTGTTAGAGGTAGGGCCGCGAATCACAACTACGACCTTAGCCCGCCAACAAGCAAAAGATATTAAACAACAGATTGCAATTCCTTCTTTGGGTGATAACGCCGAAAACGAAGCTGAATGGACGGCATTACTCAAGGCAGTAGGACAACTGTGGTTAGCAGGAGTATCTATTGACTGGAGCAACTTCTATCAAAGGGAAACGCGACAACGAATTCCTCTACCGACTTATCCCTTTGAACGCCAACGCTTCTGGATCGATCCTCCACCTCATCCCAATCGGGCAGCAACTCCCAAACTTTTAAATCCCCAATTATTAGAAAAGACTCAAACTATGACAACATCCCCTCAGCAAAAACTTATTCCTCTGCTCAAACAAATTATCGAAGAAACATCAGGATTGGAAATTGCTAGTGTTGACGACTCAATAACATTTTTAGAAATGGGATTAGATTCCTTATCTTTGACACAAGTCGGGCTAGCGTTAAAGAAAAAATTTCAAGTCAAAGTTACACTTAGGCAGTTACTAGAAATTTACCCCAATTTAGGAACACTGGCCGACTTTATCAATTCAGCCTTGTCTCCCGAAACTTTATCCGCATTAGGATTAACAGAAACCGTTGCAGATATCGTTCCAGAAGCCTCATTGCCAGAACCTGCACCTGTAACTACATCACCCACCTTGGTAGTTCATGAAGTTCACACAAATGGATCAAATGGATCTGCACCTAAGATTTCCCTCCAACCTGCTGCATCTAGTAGCATCCTAGAAGGTGTGATTAATCAGCAGCTACAAATTATGAGCCAGCAATTGGCACTATTGGGTAATAGCAGTCAATCTGTAACAATTCCAGTTGTACCTGCGGCAACATCTCAAAATAATGGTGTCAAGCCACAAAATGCTGTATCTGTCCCCTCAACCCAAACCAGCAAAGAATCAGCATCAGTAGAAACAGAGTCAAATGGTGCGAAAAAGGCATTTGGTGCGGCTGCTCGAATTGAAAAGACCCAGACTAAAACTTTGACAGTGCAACAACGCACTCATCTAGACAAAATTATCCAAAGATATACAAAACGGACTCAAAAATCCAAAGAATATACTCAAACTCATCGCCCTTATTTGGCAGACCCAAGAACTGTTTCCGGATTTAACCCGACGATGAAAGAGATGGTTTACCCCATCGTAGCGTCTCGTTCTTCAGGTTCTAAACTTTGGGATGTTGATGGTAATGAATACGTCGATTTAAGCAATGGCTTTGGCTTGAATTTGTTTGGTTGGTCGCCACCTTTCATTACTGAGGCAATTGAAGCACAACTCAAACTCGGCATGGAAATTGGGCCGCAAACTCCCTTAGTTGGAGAAGTGGCAAAGCTGATGTGTGAGTTGACCAACTTTGACCGAGCAGCCTTTTGCAACACAGGTTCGGAAGCGGTACTGGGAGCGATGCGGATGGCACGCACCATCACAGGACGTAACTTGATTGCCATCTTTTCTGGAGCTTATCACGGTATTTTGGATGAAGTAATTGTTCGAGGTACAAAGAAACTCCGGTCAATTCCTGCTGCTCCTGGTATCCCACCGGAAATGGTAGAGAACATTTTGGTGGTGGACTATGATTCGCCTGAGTCTCTAGAAATCCTCAGAAGTCGGGCTGATGAGTTAGCAGCAGTGATGGTGGAATCTGTGCAAAGCCGTCGCCCTGAATACCAGCCTAAAGAATTCCTCCAGCAATTGCGTGATTTCACGGAAGAAGCTGGTATTGCCCTGATTTTTGATGAAATCGTTACCGGATTCAGAATTCATCCAGGTGGCGCTCAGGCACATTTCGGTATCAAGGCGGACATAGCAACCTACGGTAAGATTGTGGGCGGTGGGCTACCAATTGGAGTCATTGCTGGCAAATCACAATATATGGATGCTTTGGATGGTGGGTTTTGGCAGTTTGGCGATGACTCCGTTCCAGAAGTAGGTGTGACTTACTTCGCTGGCACTTTCGTCCGCCATCCTTTAGCACTAGCAGCCGCCAAAGCAGTGCTTCAACATTTAAAACAGAGTGGCCCCAGCTTGCAGCAAAATCTCAATGCCAGAACCGATAAGTTTGTAGCGGAACTTATGGGCTATTTCCAGCAAGTTCAGGCTCCGTTTACAGCTTATAATTTCGGTTCCCTGTTCATGGTGAAGTCTTTACCAGAGTTTCCCTACGGAGATTTACTGTTTTACTTGCTGCGGGATAAGGGAGTGCATACTTGGGATCACCGTCCTTGCTTCTTGACAACAGCCCATTCCGAAGCCGATCTGGCTTTCGTAATGGCAGCCTTTAAAGAAAGTATTGCCGAAATGCAGTCTGCTGGCTTCTTGTCTGCACCGCCTATAGAAGTAACAAACCGCGAAACCAATAACAGTTTACGTAATCGTCCTCCGCAACCTGATGCCAAATTAGGACGAGATCCCCAAGGAAACCCCGCTTGGTACATCCCCGATACCGAGCGTCCTGGGAAATATTTACAAGTCGCAAGTGTTTTCTGAAGTGCTTTAAAAAATCGAGTGTATAGAAAGTGTAGTGAGCGTCAGTAATTTTTGCAAATAGTAAATACTCATCCATCCAGGTTTTGTATGTCAGTTGATAATCTACTTGAACCGAGTTCTATTAAGTCCGATCTGAAAATTCCCGAACAAATCATTGAAACTGATGTTTCAAACTTCCGGGAAAACTTCAACTCTTCTCACTTCATGTTTTCGCACAACCTTGCAGGACATCCTTTATTTGAGATCCCCCGCTTAGTTGAGCTTGCAAATACCATGCTAAGTCAGGGTAGAACAAATAAAATCCAGTCTTATATCAGCAAAGTTCCTGTTGAGCAAAAGTGGAATCAGCGACCTGGAATCAAGCAAATTAACGAGGCGATCGCACATATCGGTGAATCGGATTCTTGGGTCATGCTTGAAGATGTTCAAGTAGACCCAGAATATGCTGCCTTGGTCAACCAGATTATAACTGAACTCGAAACTCTTACAGGTAAACCCCTTCGGCAGCAGATGACGTGGCTAGGTGCTTACATCTTTATTGGTTCCCCAAATTCTATTACACCTTATCATATCGATAGTGAGTTGAATTTCCTGTTTCAAATTCAGGGCAAGAAAGATATGAGCCTCTTCAATCAAAGCGATCGTTCTGTACTGAGCGAAGAGGAAATTGAAAAATTTTATGTAGGCGACCTGAACGTAGCAAATTATAAAGAGGAGAATCAGAGTAAAGCGACTGTTTATCATTTGCAACCAGGTAAGGGACTCCATCATCCGATATTGGCACCCCATTGGGCCAAAAATGGTAATAATGTTTCTGTAGCTTTGAGTATCCTCTTTTATCTGCGACCTTACGATCTCAAAGCCAGAATATATCAGGTCAACAGCTACTTACGCAGACTGGGATTAAAACCCACTCCACCAGATAAATCTGCTTTGAAAGATCGGCTCAAAATTTTTGCTCTGGGTCTTCTATCCGATCGCCGACCGAAAAGTAAATTTATGATCCTGCGCTCTGGTGTATTAAAACTAAAATCTATTGAGGGGAAGTTAAAGCAATTTATCAACAAGATTGTGAAAAAATCTAATTTTCTCAAATGACTAATTATTAACTAGCCTGAATAATGAATTGGTGTTCTATAGCCATTCTAACTCATTTGTGAAATCTTTTCTTCTAGATACTTTGCGTAGCTTGTTTTTATACCGAAATAAGTGCTTTTTACATCCTCGGTTAGCCAAAATAAATCAACTACGCATCTAATTTAAAAAAAGAATTTACAATTTAAATAAAATTGCTATAGATAGAAACTAAAACCAAAAATCTCAATGTATAAACACATCAAATCGCTCACTTCTTTACGCGGTATTGCAGCCTTGGTTGTTGTTGTACACCATTTTTCTTACTACGGTTTACCGATAACAGGTTCAACTTTGTCAACCTATACTAATTTTTTTCAAAATGGATATTTATGGGTTGATTTTTTCTTTATTCTGAGTGGTTTTATCATGACCCACGTTTATGCCGATACTTTTTGTTTGAAAGTCAGTTTAAAGAACTATCGTTCATATTTATTCTCGCGTTTTGCGAGAATTTATCCTCTGCATATATTTATTATTTTTCTATTTGTTGGATTAGAGGTTGTAAAATTACTTTTCCTAAACACTTCTGCTTTTACTGGTAAATTTAACTTAACGGCTCTTTTTTCCAATATTTTTTTTCTCCAAGCATTTGACTTCAAGTGCTTACCTTTATTATGGTGTAACACCTATTGGAATGAGCCAGCTTGGTCAATAAGTGTAGAGTTTTTCATTTACTGTATATTTCCATTTTTATTATTACTTTTATTAAAAAATAAATTCAAAAACGATTTGATAATTTATATTTCTACTCTTTTTTGTATATTACTACTAATCACCTTTACCCGTGGAAATTTAGATACGATTATTGGTATACCTTCGATAGCTAGATGTGGGCTAGAATGCATCCTTGGTATTATAACCTATAAAATTTATCATAGAGGTAATTATCAAAAGTATTTTAATCTTAATTTCCTGGCAGTTATAGCTATAACTTGGATAATTTTGATTATGCATTACTACTGGCATCATTCTCGTAACATTCATGATTGGCTAATTTTACCAGCTTTTTCTCTACTGATTTTATCTGTATCTATCAACAATAAAAGTATAATTTCAAAGTTTCTCAATTCCCAGTTAATGCTATATATCGGCACTATCTCTTACTCAATTTATATGGTTCATTGGTTTGTTCAAGAATTGTTAAAATTTTTCTGGCTTTATAAATTTCACGATGTTTTTGGCAAAGAATTCACAGAATATCAATCGTTGACATCTTTAGGAGTATTTCTTATGATTGTTTTATTGGCTGCATCATTGACATATAGATACGTAGAAGTCCCCGCACGTAATTATTTAAAATCTACAATCTTAGCTAAACAAGGTATTTAAAGTCAGGAATCTAAAAAAGATTTAGATTTATCCACATTCAATAAACTGAGAAAATAATAGAGTTTTATGACCTTATCACCTGTAGATTACCAATCGACATTAACTGCGGTTGATTTTGATCCATTTGCAGATGGAGAATTACTTCTAACCGCCCCCGCCACAGAATCACAAAAAGAAATTTGGGCTTCTGTGCAAATGGGCGATGCTGCTAATTGTGCTTATAATGAGTCTCAATCTCTGCGACTAAAAGGCAAACTTGATGTCAAACTTTTCCAATCTGCGGTGGAAAAGTTAGTACAACGTCATGAAGCACTACGGACAACTTTTAGTACCGATGGCAATACACTCTGCATTGTTGCTTCTCGGCAAATTGAAATTCCTATTATTGAACTGTCTAACCTAGAACCACAGCAAAAACAGGAAAAATTAGCTAGTATCTTGCGACAAGAGGTAGAGCAACCTTTTGATTTGGAACATGGGCCTCTATTTCGGGCAAAAATTGTCAAATTGCAGCCGCAGGAGCATCTAGCTATTTTGACAGCCCATCATATTATTTGTGATGGTTGGTCTTGGGCAGTACTGATGCCAGATTTGGGTAAATTTTATTCTGGCTTGCAACAGGGTATTGTTCCTGAATTAGAAGAACCAGACTACTTAAGTGAATATGCGATTTTGCAGGAAGAAGAGGCGGATAGTGCAGAAGCGATCGCCACAGAACAATACTGGTTACAACAATTCGCTGACTCTGTACCTGTACTGGATTTCCCTAGCGATCGCCCCCGTCCCCCACTCAGAACCTTTAATGCCGCCCGCGAAGATTGGCATTTAAATCCCGAATTAGTTGCCAACCTGAAACAACTAGGAACAAAACTCGGTTGTAGCTTTATGACTACGATCCTGGGAGGATTCGAGGTCTGGCTGCACCGATTAACAGGACAAAACGATTTAGTTGTAGGTATTCCAGCCGCCGGACAAGCTGCTTTAGGGCAATATAATCTTGTAGGTCACTGTGTAAATTTACTACCATTGCGTAGCCAGATTAATGGCGAAAAATCTTTCAGCGACTACTTGCAAACGCGGCGATCGGCTGTCTTAGATGCTTATGACCATCAACAATTTACCTTTGGCAGTCTGGTCAAAAAATTAGTATTGCCACGGGATTCCAGCCGCATTCCCTTAGTACCAATTATATTTAATGTCGATCAAGCCTTAGACAGCGATCGACTTCCGTTTATCGATTTAGAAGTAGAATTTTTCTCCAATCCCCGCGCCTTCGAGAATTTTGAACTGTTTATCAATGCTACGGAATCGCATGGTGAACTTATTCTGGAATGTCAGTACAACACTAATTTATTTGACGCTGATACTATCCGCCGCCGGATGGCAGAGTTTGAAACTTTGTTATTTGGTATAGTTGCTAACCCTAATCAAATTATTGCTAAATTGCCAATTTTGCCAGCAGTCGAGCAACAGTTATTAGCAGCATGGAACAATACTCAAACAGCTTATCCCCAAGATATCTGCATTCACCAGCTGTTTGAAACTCAAGTGGAAAAGACTCCAGATGCGATCGCTGTAGTTTTTGAAAATGAACAAATTAGCTACCGCGAACTCAATCAGCGAGCCAATCAACTAGCCCATTATCTCCAAAGCTTAGGAGTCGGCTCAGAAGTTCTGGTTGGTCTGTGTGTCGATCGCAGCTTGGAAATGGTTGTAGGAGTTTTAGGCATTCTCAAAGCCGGGGGAGCCTACGTACCATTAGATTATGCTTATCCTCAAGAACGTTTAGCTTTCATGCTGCAAGATGCTCAGGTGTCAGTGCTACTAACGCAAGAGAAGCTAAAGTCGGGGCTACCCAATCATCACGCAAAGATTGTTTGCCTTGATAGCAACTGGCAATCCACAGATTACGGGTTAGATAACCCAACACCTAACGTCACTGCTAATAACTTAGCCTACGTCATCTATACATCTGGCTCGACAGGTCAACCGAAAGGCGTTCAAATTCAACATCAAAGTGCTGTTAATCTGCTGAATGCGATCGCTCAAGAACCCGGTTTAACTGCTGAAGATACTCTCCTCTCTGTTACTAGCCTATCCTTTGATATTGCCGTTTCAGAAATTTTTCTACCCCTGTCTGTAGGTGCGAAGTTGGTATTGGTAAGCCGTGAAGTTGCGGCTGACGGGACACAACTGTTAAAAGCGCTAACCACCTCCGGGGCAACCTTTATGCAACCGACACCAGTTACTTGGCGGCTACTACTGGCAGCCGGATGGCAAGGTAGTCCTCAACTCAAGATGATTTCCACAGGTGAAGCCTTACCTAAAGACCTCGCAAATCAATTATTACCCAAGGGAGCTTGTCTGTGGAACCTGTACGGGCCTACAGAAACAACGATTTGGTCAACAGGCTACAAGGTGACAACGGCAAATAAACCTATAGGCATTGGTTGCCCTCTAGCTAATACGCAAATCTACATTTTAGACTCCCATTTACAACCCGTTCCCATTGGTATATCAGGTGAGTTGTATATTGGTGGCGAAGGACTAGCAAGGGGATATCTAAATCGTCCCGAACTGACTGCTGAAAGATTTATTTCTAATCCCTTCAGCCCAAACCCTGAATCGCGCTTATACAAAACTGGGGATTTAGCTCGCTATTTACCAGATGGACATATTGAATACTTGGGTCGTATCGACTATCAGGTAAAATTGCGTGGTTTCCGCATAGAATTGGGTGAAATTGAAACCGCACTCCTGCAACATCCAGGCGTAAAAGAAGCTGTTGTAATTGTTCGAGAAGACATTCCGAATGAGACTAGTTTAGTCGGTTATATTGTTGCCGAAACTGGTCAAGATAGCTTGGAAGTGATTTCGCAATTGCGTCGATTCTTGAAACAACAACTTCCTGACTTTATGGTGCCAACGATTTTTATGGCACTAGAAGCGATGCCGTTAACCCCCAATGGCAAAGTCGATCGCAAGGCATTGCCGCAGCCTGATGCTTCCCGCCCGGAACTGGAGGCAAATTATGTAGCGCCTCGCACTCCCATTGAACAGCAGATTGCAGATATCTGGGCACAAGTTCTTAATGTCAAGCAGGTTGGGATTAACGACAACTTTTTTGAATTAGGTGGGTATTCTCTACTAGGAATTCAAGTGATTTCTCGAATGCGCCAAGCGTTGCAAGCAGAAATTTTGATGTCCAATTTATTTGAATTACCAACGGTAGCAGATTTGGCTGAACGAGTGGAAACTCTGCGGTGGGCAGCCCAAGGTGTTCAGGCTGCTGAGAGTGAAACAGCTGATGATTACGAGGAAGGTGAGCTATGAAAACATTAGATGAACTACTATCTGAGCTACGTCAGCGCGATGTCAAACTTTGGCTAGAGGGCGAACGCTTACGCTATCGGGCGGCAAAAGATAGTCTCACACCAGAATTGCTAACCGAGTTAAAAACTCAAAAAGCCGAAATCATCAACTTTCTCCGACAAATTAACACAGCCGCCAGTTCACAGATTCCCCCAATTGTCGCTTGTGAACGGAATGGCAACTTGCCGCTTTCCTTTGGTCAGCAACGGATATGGTTCCTCCATCAGTTTGAACCTGATAGTTCCTCAAATAATATGCCAGTTGTGGTGCGTTTTACGGGGAATCTGAATGTTGCTGTCTTAGAGAAAAGTTTAAGAGAAGTCGTCCGTCGCCATGAAGTTCTGCGGACAACTTTTCCAGCAGTGAATGGAAAACCCACTCAAGTCATCGCCACCGATGTTTCCTTGACACTGCCAATAATTGACTTGCGGCAAGTACCAGATGAACAACGAGAGGCGGAAGCTCACCTACTGGCAACTAAAGAAGCTCATCAACCTTTTGATTTAGCCAATGGGCCAATTTTGCGGGTGTTACTGCTGCGATTGAGCGATCGCGAACATCTGCTAATTTGGAATATGCACTGCATAGTTTGTGATGGAGCTTCGTCCGATCTGTTCTATCAAGACCTCACTACCATCTATAAAGCATTATCAGCAGGAAAGGTTTCTCCTTTAACTCCCTTACCAGTGCAGTATGCTGATTTTACCAATTGGCAATATCAATGGCTCCAGGGAGAGGTTTTAGAGTCACAGGTAAATTACTGGAAGCAAAAGCTAGAAGGCAATTTACCGATCATTGATTTACCTTACGATCGCCCCCGTCCTCAAGGAGTGCAAACCTATCGAGGCGATCGCGCTGCCTTGCTGCTATCAAAGGCGCTGAACCATGCCCTGACAGACCTGAGTCAAAAATGGAGTGTCACCCTGTTCATGACTCTATTGGCAGCATTCGAGCTATTGCTCTACCGTTATTCTGGACAAGAAGACCTACTAATTAACTTTGCAAGTGCAGGTCGAGGACAAGTTGAAACCGAGGGGCTGATTGGATTTTTTTCTAATACTCTTGTACTGCGGAGTAACTTTGCAGGAAATCCAACTTTCCGAGAATTATTAGAGCGAGTGCGTAAGGATTGTTTAGAAGCTTATACCCATCAAGACCTACCCTTTGAGAAGCTAATTGAAGAACTTAAACCAGAACAGCGAAGTCGCAATAGTTCGCCACTGTTTCAAGTAAAATTCTCCCTCAATCCTCCTTGGTCGAATGGTCGTGGCATGGCATCAGTGCAACTACCTGATTTGACTATCACTTCTTTATTTGGCTACATCTATCATGGCAAAACCAAATACGATTTAACATTGGTCTTGCGGGAACAGGATAATGGTCTAGGCATGGTATTTGATTACAATGCCGAGATGTTTGATGCCAGTACCATAGAGCGGATGTTGGGACACTTCAAAACTTTACTCGAAGGTATTGTTGCTAATCCCGATCGCCCGATTGCTGAATTACCCCTGTTGACAGCACCCGAACAACATCAATTGTTAGTTGAGTGGAATAGCAAACTAGCTGATTATCCCCAGCATACTTGTATACATCAGTGGTTTGAAACTCAAGCTAAAAGAACTCCAAATAATATTGCAGTCAGTTTTAAAAATCAGCAATTAACTTATCAGGAACTTAACCACCGGGCAAATCAACTAGCCTACTATTTGCAAACTTTAGGGGTAGAATCGGGGGTACTCATTGGTCTTTATCTAGAGCCTTCCCTGGAGATGATTGTGGGGCTGTTGGGTATTTTGAAAGTCGGTGGAACTTACGTACCGATCGCTCCAACATCTGGGCAAGATGGTCTGACTGTCATTTTAGAAGATGCCCAAATATCTTTGGTGTTAACCCAAAGCTCATTAGTTAAGAAGCTCTCTGAGCATCAAGCACAAGCTATCTGTTTGGATAGTGATTGGGAAGTTATTGCCGTACACGTGACTGAAAATCCAGAAAGTTATGGCACAGATCGGACTCTCGCTTGTGTAATGTATGTGTCCGGCTCCAATGGAAAACCCAACGGTATAGCTATTACCCACGATAATCTTGTCAGCCACAGCTTAGCAATTAGCGAAACTTGGGAGTTGACCCAGAGCGATCGCCTACTACTCATACCTAATATCAGTTGCGATACTTTCATTGAATCACTCTTTCCCACTTGGATTACTGGTGCTACTGCAATTCTCCAATCTCAGGAGATGCAATCGACGACGCAGTTTTTCCCATTCATTGCTCAACAACAAATTACTGTTGTTAATCTAGCCACGTCTTTTTGGTATGAGTTAGTCAAGGAGCTATCTGTGTCTCCCCAAAGCTTACCAGCCAGCTTGCGCTTAGTTATGGTTGGTGGTGAAAAAGTCTCACGCCATGCTTATCTAACTTGGGTAGAAAAAGTTGGCAAGCAAGTACGCTGGCTGAATGCTTATGGAGCGCTAGAAACAACTTTAACAGCCACGGTTTACGATCCGGAAACTGCCACCGAAGCCAGTAACACTCGGTCAGAAATTCCCATAGGAAAAGCGATCGCCAATACCCAAATCTACATCCTCGATCGGCGATCGCAATTCCTCCCTATTGGTGTAACTGGTGAAATCTACATCAGCAGTATCGGTGTTACCCAAGGCTACTTTAAGCGTCCCGAATTAACATCTGAGAAATTTATCCCCAATCCCTTTAGCAGCGAATCTGGAGCATACCTTTACAGAACTGGTGATTTAGGACGCTACTTAAGTGACGGCAATATTGAGTTTTTAGGCCGCTTAGACAATCAGGTAAAAATTCGCGGCTTTCGCATTGAGTTGGCTGAAATTGAAACAATTTTGGGTCAATATCCAGGCGTACAAAAAACTGTGGTGATTGCCAAAGAAGATGTTCTTGGAGATAAAAGTTTAGTTGCTTATGTTGTCCCCGAACAAGGAGAGACTTTTGGAAGTGAGCAACTGCGGAGTTTTCTCCAGCAAAAGTTACCTGAACATTTGTTGCCTTCTGCCTTTTTCATAGTTGATTCTCTGCCATTGAATGCTAATAACCAAGTCAATCGCAAAGCCTTATCTGCGCTGAATCTAACTAATTCTAAAATAGAAAAAATATTTGCCACAGCAGAAGATCCATTACAACTTCAGTTAACTAAAATCTGGGAAAATCTTTTAGGTATTCATCCTATTGGCATAAAAGACAACTTTTTTGATTTGGGTGGAAACTCACTACTTGCAGTACACCTGTTTTCTCAGATTGAAAAGACATTTGGTTTAAATCTGCCCTTAGCTATTCTCTTGCAATCTTCAACCATTGAGCAATTAACTAATTTTATTCGCCAGCAAGGGTTTTTGCCAGAAAGCCATAATCAGGTTGAGAGTAATACTAGTATCAACTCAGAAAAACCGATGCCTTGGTCATCACTAGTACCAATGCAGCCCAACGGTTCTAAGCCACCTCTGTTTTGCATCCATGCAATTGGTTTAAGTGTTCTCTACTACCGAGATTTATCACTTCATTTAGGTGAAAATCAGCCATTTTATGCACTACAAGCACGAGGATTAAACGGCAAAGAAGCTCCCTTTACCAAGCTTGCACAAATGGCGGCTCATTACATCAAAGAAATACAAACTATTCAACCTGAAGGCCCTTATTTTTTGGGTGGCTCCTCCTTTGGCGGACTAGTAGCTTGGGAAATGGCTCAACAACTCGTAAAGCAAGGTCAAAAAGTAGCTTTGTTAGCTTTATTTGATACCACTGGCCCAAATTATATTAAACAAGCGCCATTAGAAAAGCGAGTTTCTCAGCATTGGGACAACCTGACAAAACTTGGGACTAATTACGTACTTGAGCAAATAAGAAATAAAAGTTCTTGGCTGAAGTATAAACTTCAAGAGAAGTTCCGAAAATTTATCTTTAAATTTTCCTTAAGAATCTGGCGGACTGTACCTTATAACTACCGGAAATTAACAATCGAAGAGGCCAATAAACAGGCAGCCAGAGAATACGTTCTAAAAGCTTATCCAGGTCGAGTCACTGTATTCCGAGCAGATGAGCGCAATGCATTGGAAAAACGGGAGGTTGACCCCAAAATGGGTTGGAGTGAAATGGTCTTAGGAGATTTGGATATTCAAAATGTCCCAGGAAACCACGACTCTATTTTTAGAGAACCCCATGCCCGAACTCTAGCTGAAAAGATGAGGGCTTGTATAGATCGAGCTATTGTAGACATCTGAAATTCATCTAATTTGCAGAAATAGTTATAACTTTCAACCTCATCTCGCTTCCGGGATGGGGTTGTTTTATTTGTGGGGAATAACTTTAACTATATATGTATAAATTCAATCGCCACTCAAGCCCTGACATCAGTCGCAATCTGAAAAATACTTAGTATATCTACTGAGGCTTGAATAAAAATCAGACAATAAGCTATATAGTACATTCTTCTCTTTTACTAGAAAAGAATATTACTTTTACAAACTATTTTGCAATCTCAAGGGAAATATGACGCAGAAAATCTTGAATTTTGTAGAAGTTCAAAAAGATAATACAAATGGTGTCGATGGGCTTGGTGGTGCTAAATCCCTCACCGTCAGCCCCGATGGAAAATTCCTCTATGCATCTGGATATAGTGGCTCGGCTGTAGCGGTATTTGAACGGGATACAACCACAGGCAAACTAAGTTTTGTGGAAGTTCAAAAAGATAATACAAATGGTGTCGATGGGCTTGGTGGTGCTAAATCCCTCACCGTCAGCCCCGATGGAAAATTCCTCTATGCTGCTGGATATGATGACTCGGCTGTAGCTGTGTTTGAGCGAGATACAACCACAGGCGCACTAAGTTTTGTAGAAGTTCAACAAGATAATACAAATGGTGTCGATGGACTTGCTGGTGCTGAATCCCTCACCGTCAGTCCCGATGGAAAATTCCTCTATGCTGCTGGATATGATGACTCGGCTGTAGCTGTGTTTGAGCGGGATACAACCACAGGCGCACTAAGTTTTGTAGAAGTTCAACAAGATGATACAAATGGTGTCGATGGACTTGGTGGTGCTGAATTCCTCACAGTCAGCCCCGATGGAAAATTCCTCTATGCTGCTGGATATGATGACTCGGCTGTAGCTGTGTTTGAGCGAGATACAACCACAGGCGCGCTGAGTTTTGTAGAAGTTCAAAAAGATGATACAAATGGCGTCGATGGACTTGCTGGTGCTAAATCTCTCACAGTCAGCCCCGATGGAAAATACCTCTATGCTGCTGGATATGATGACTCTGCTGTAGCTGTGTTTGAGCGGGATACAACCACAGGCAAACTGAGTTTTGTGGAAGTTCAAAAAGATGGTATCAGTAGTGTCGATGGGCTTGGTGGTATCTATTCTGTCACAGTCAGCCCCGATGGAAAATACCTCTATGCTGCTGGATATGATGACTCGGCTGTAGCTGTGTTTGAACGGAATACAACCACAGGCAAACTAAGTTTTGTTGAAGTTCAAAAAGATGATACAGATGGTGTCGATGGACTTGGTGGTGCGGCTTCTGTAACTCTCAGCTCCGATGGCAAATACCTTTATACTGCTGGATATGATGACTCGGCGGTGGCGCTGTTTAGTACGCCTTTCAATCATGCGCCAGAGGTGGCAAATGAAATTCTTGACCAAGAAACCACTGAAGATAGTGTCTTCAATTTCACCCTTCCAGTTGACACCTTTAGCGATGCAGATGTTGAAGATACCCTGACTTACACTGCAACTCTAGAAAATGATGACCTACTGCCTACTTGGTTAAAGTTCGATCCTGCTACCCTTACCTTCAGTGGGACTCCGACAAAAAAGGATGTAGGTAATCTAAACATCAAAGTCACTGCTAAAGATATTGCTGGAGAGGAAGCTAGTGATATATTTACACTTGGAGTTGCCGATAAAAATACTCCTACTACTCTATTCACATTAATTACAGGCGATATCTTTAGTGTCAAGACTAAGCTGAAGACTAAAGGCAATAAAGCAAAAATCTCCATCAAAATTAAAACCAGCACTTTTAAACAGGTGAATGAACTGTGTGTATTTAATGTTGATGATGATGAAGGTAAGATTGATGGCATAGCTCCTGGTGCAGAAGGCTATACACAAGCTGCTCTTTTACGCTCCAAGGTGATTTTCTTCTCCCTTGCTAATATGCCCAAGGGTTTCAAGCATGACGATGTGAATAACGTCTTAGAATTTGACTCTGATACCAAACTCCGATTCTATAGCGTATCCAACAGTACTACTCAGGCTGTACTGTCTGGAAAAGCCTCTTTTTCAAGTGTCGTTTTTTCCTCAGCCACAAATACCAACACACAAGAGGAAGGGTTTTCTCTCAACTTCCAAGATTTCGCTGTAACGGTTCAGGCAACAAATCAAGAAATATCTTTGGGTACAAATTTGCAAGGCAAAAAGGAAGGCGAACTGATTGATTTACGGGGTGTAGGACAATCGGTAAAGGCTGACTTTAAGGTTTATAGAGAAGCTGCATTGAATAACTTTGTCGGTTTTTATCAGGTGGCTGATGAGAATGGTGGCATTGACACCAATAGCGATGGTAAAGCAGATATTCTCGTTGGACAAGCAGGTTATGCCGAAGCCGCTGTGCGTGGGCGTGTTACAGGCGTTGACTTGACGGTGAGCAATCAAGGTTCGGCAACATCTACCAGCACTTTCGGAACTGATTCGCTATTTGCACCCTTTATTATTATCAATGGTAAAGCGGATAAGTTTCTCGATAAGAATGCCAATAACGATCCAAAGATTTACTTTTCATTTTTGGGTGCTAACTCAGATAAGGTAGATCACATTCGACTGTTGGGAAATAACACCTTTGGTTTTGAAGATTTAGCCAATGGTGGTGATAAAGATTACAACGATATGATTGTGCAGATCGATTTGAGTGTCAATCTTGCCTAGAGCCAAGGCGAGTAATTACTTAGAAAAATCATACAACCTCATCCCGGTTGCGGGGTGAGGTTTTTTTCTGTATGGCGATTATATGGACTCATCTATGTATAAATGCGATCGCCAATAAAACCTTTGCATCAGTCCTAAACCTGTGCATCAGCGTGTTACAGGCATTTTTTGACGGTGAATAACCAAAAGACAGTTAATTACACCGCGACTTTCAAAGCTGATTCTCTGTTTGCGCCATTTATTATTATTGATGGTATGGTAATATCGAGCCGAAAGTTTAGGCAGTATATTTACTGAAGTTTACCATTAGCTTTTTATATTTATATTAAGATTCCAATTTAATTTTTGAAAACATCCTGAGACTGAAAAGCCGGTTTTATCAGGATTTTATCTAAAATCTTGTTCAGATATCAAATATGATTCTTATATCAGTTTAATAATTGACTCCTTGGCTATGCCAAAAAAATCCTGCTTCTACGTGATTTCCAGGATATAGCACACAACGGCTGCAACGAAAAAACTATTAATTAATAAGAGTAATTATGTCAGACACCATTTCGATGGCGATCGCAAAAGAGCCAACTCAAGACTTGTATGAGCAAATACCTGCTACTCACTTAGTTTTCATCGACTCACAGGTTGAGAACTACCAAAGTCTGGTAGCAGGTGTATTGCCGAACACCTCTGTTGTAGTCTTAGATCCTGACCAGAATGGCATTGAACAAATTAGCCAAGTGCTGGCAACTCATCGGGAAATCAATACCCTACACATTGTTTCTCACGGCGCACCAGGGCAAGTTTATCTGGGGAACAGTCAACTCAGCTACCAAACCCTTAACCATTATGCTCGGCAACTCATGGACTGGGCAAATGTTTTGAGTGCAGATGCACAACTGCTGTTGTATGGTTGCGAAGTTGGGCAAACAGAGCAAGGTAAAGCATTTGTACAGCGCCTGAGTGAATTCACAGGTGCAGTAGTAGCGGCGTCTGATAACTTAACGGGGAGTACTGCATTAGGTGGTGACTGGGAACTGGAAGTTTCTACGGGAGCAATTGTTCCTACTCTGGCGTTTCAGCCAGAAGTAATGGCAGTTTACGCTTCAGTACTAACTGCTCCACTCTTGTCCAAGGCGATCGTAGACCAAAAAGCCACCCCAGGTATTCTCTTCAGCTTCACTGTACCAGATGACATTTTCACCGATCCAGATGTCGGAGATAGCCTTACCTACACTGCAACTCTGGACAACGATACGCCTTTGCCGACAGGGTTGAATTTCAATGCTGCTACCAAGACTTTCAGTGGTACTCCCGATAATGGGGACGTAGGTAGTCTAAACATCAAAGTTACCGCTAAGGATGTTGGTGGAGAAACAGCCAGTGATGTGTTTAAACTCACTGTTGATACTCCTCCAGTCTTGTCCAAGGCGATCGCAGACCAACAAGCCACTCAAGGTATTCTCTTCACCTTCACTGTACCAGATGACACTTTCACTGACCCAAATGTCGGAGATACCCTTACCTACACTGCAACTCTGCCCGATGATACGCCTTTGCCGACAGGGTTGAAGTTCGATGCTGCTACCAGGACTTTCAGTGGCACTCCTGAAAATCAAGACGTAGGTAGTATAAACATCAAAGTTACCGCTCAAGATTTTGCAGGAGAGCAAGCCAGTGATGTGTTTAAAATCACGATTAATAATGTCAACGATCCTCCAGTCTTAGTAAAAGAAATTGCAGATCAGCAAGTCACTGAAGACACACTCTTTAACTTTACTGTCCCAGCTGACACCTTTAGCGATGTGGATGCTGGAGACATCCTCACCTACACTGCAACCCTGGAAAATGATGAGCTACTACCCACTTGGTTGAACTTCAATCCTACTACCTTTACCTTCAGTGGTACTCCTGAGAATGAGGACGTAGGTAGTTTGAATATCAAAATCACAGCTAAGGATGTTGTAGGAGAGCAAGCCAGTGATGTGTTTCAACTTACGGTTGCTGACGATACTCCTCTAGTGACAATTACAGGCGATATCTTTAGTGTCAAGACTAAGCTGAACATTAAAGATGATAAAGCAAAACTCTCAGTCAAGATTAAAAACAACACCTCTAAAGAGGTGAATGAACTAAATGTATTTACTGTTGACGATGAAGAAGGTAGGATTAACGGCATAGCCCCTGGTGCAGAAGGCTATACACAAGCGGCTCTTTTGCGTTCAAAGGTGGTTTTCTCCACTCTTGCCAATTTGCCTAATGGTTTTAATCCCGCCGACCTGAAAAACATATTAGAATTCAACTCTGATACTAAACTCAGATTTTATCTAGTATCCAACAGTACTACTCAAGCTGTAGTGTCTGGAAAAACCCCCTTCTCAAGTGTGCTTTTTTCCTCAGGTACAAATAACAACATAGAAGCTCAAGGATTTTCTCTTAATTTTCAGAATTTGGTAGTGGATATTCAGCCAACCAATCAAGAGGTATCTTTAGGTACTGATCTGCAAGGCGAATATCAAGGCGAACTGATTGATTTACGGAGTGTGACACAATCGGTAACAGCTGAGTTTCAAGTCAACAGAGAGGCATCTTACAATAACTTTGTCGGCTTTTATCAGGTGGCTGATGAAAATGGTGGTATTGACACCAATGGCGATGGCACGGCAGATATTCTCGTTGGCCAGGCTGGCTACGCCGAAGCTGCTGTGCGTGGGCGTGTTGCAGGCATTGACTTGACGGTAGGCAACCAAGGCAGTGCAAATTACACTGGCACTTTCGAGCCGAATTCTTTGTTTGCACCATTTATTATTGTGGATGGCAGACCCGATGCGATTCTCAGTGGCAATGGCAATAAGAATGTTTACTTCACATTTTTAGGTGCTAATTCAGATCGGGTAGATCACATTCGACTATTGGGAAATAACACCTTTGGTTTTGAGGATTTACCAAATGGTGGTGACAAAGATTACAACGATGTGATTGTGCAGGTCAATTTGAGTGCCAATCTTGCTTAGTATTGAAGGCGAGTAATTACTTAGAAAAATAAAACAACCTCATGCCGCAACCGGGATAAGGTTGTTTTATGCATGGTGATTAAATGGACTCGCTATTAATTAAACTAGTAAATTTACTGAAGGCAGTTATTGTCTTTCCTTCATAAATTTAATAGTTGATTCCTCTAGGGTGAAAAAATCTTCCGCTTTACTTTTCAAGTTAATTTTTATTAAATTAAGCTAGCAAAAAAGTGATGGAGAATTATTTCATAATTAGGTATAGGTGATGTTTAACAAGGAAAACTCCTGTTTTTTCGCCATAAATGATATTGTCAATCCCTGTATTCGAGAATTTGTAAAAAATAATTCAGAAATTTAAAGTTTTTTTTATTACATAATTCTTAATTAGGGTATTTACTTAGAAAAGCATCTGTGATATTTTCATGTTGACTATCATAAAGTGAAATATACAGCGCTAAATTTAACAACCACGTTTATGTATTTTGATTTGATGATAAGTATCCATCTTGCATAGTTGCAATAAAGATTGATTTTATTTGTATAAATTATGTAGCGTTAACCAAGTGATAACTTGTCCTCGATCTATTTATAGTATGCTTTATTTTGAAAAACGCATAACAATCGTCCCCGTCTGATATAAATACAGGTCTGCAATTAGACGAACTTGCCCTCTGTGCTTTTACACATTTAAACACCTGAATTCCACAGAAGTCTTGTCACTGCTGGCATAAAACCAAACACTGCCACTGTTAGTAAAAGAGATACTCCCTAATATTTTCGACTTAATTCCTCACTTTAACTTGTTTTATATGACTTATATTAAGAACACTTTTCCCGAATTTCTCACCACCCTAGAAGGGTTTGAGAAATTGCCAGATGGAGCGATCGCTAATTTATCAGAACAACTGCAAGCCTGGCGCTATCGCATAGGCCAGAAAATCATCGGTAAAGAAAGTCTCCCGGAAAACATCACCATCATTTATGAGGGACAAGTGCGGCTGTTGGGATACGATCCCCAGACGCAATTGCCAATCACCCTAAAATTACTACAACCGGGGGAAATTATCGGTGAAATTGGTTTGTTACGCGATGTCGCCTGTGAAACAGCGATCGCTTCTACCGAAGTAGTATGTTTAACCTTGAGTGCATCAGCATATTTTAGCTTTCTGGCTTCATACCCAGCTTTTGCCGAAGCTCGGAAGAACCGCATTTATTTGGTAGAAGTTTTCGATATTCTCGCTTCCTATTGGCAAAAGCAAGCGATCGCCACTTTAAATTTCAGAGAATTGGCAGAAAAAGCCTTACCCCAAGCGAAAATATATTATCTACCTTCAGGAAAAACTCCATTTAACCAACTGGATAGCAAAAGCGTTTGGTTTGTGAGTGGCGGTGGTACAGTCACGAATTTTTCACCTAGCGATCGCCTAGAACCAGACGATGACAGAGACAAAATTCAGGTCATCGGTCAAAACCCCGCACGCTTGCTTGGTATACATCCGTCAGATTTGATCTTAGAAGATAGTCATGAGATAGAACTTGCAATAACTGAAACCAGAGTAGATAGAGATAGCGCTGACGACTTAGATATTATTCCCTACGCATCAGACGAAATAGTTCCACAGCCAGCCCCCCAAAACTCAAAGAATGCGTCAAAACAAAAATATCCATTTTTTGGCGGTAAAGGAGAACTAAATTCAGCCTTCGCCTGCTTCCAAATGATCGCGAAGCACCTAGAAATGCCGTTTCGTCGAGAGGTGGTTCGCCGCATCTTAACTGAGCAAATCAAACGTCAAGGGACTATATCGTTTCAAGTTACTGCTTACCTGGCAGAGTTAATTGGACTGAAGGCGCAGTTGATAGAGTTACCAGTCGCTTCAGTCACGCGCATTCCGACACCTGCGCTGATTCGCTACGGTGATAATTTTGCCGTTTTATATCAAGTAGATGCCAATACCGTGGTTGTGGGTGTTCCATCCAAAGGAATTGTGCGCTGCAAACCCGCTCAATTGGTTGAACAATTAGATGTCGATCCAACTGACTTTCCGCCCAAAGTTCGGGTATTACTGCTGACTGCGACCAACCAAACACCCCAAGAACGTTTTAGTTTACGGTGGTTTCTACCCTACTTGTCAAAGCACCGTCGAGTCCTAATAGAGGTCTTTATCGCTTCTTTTTTCGTGCAGTTGGCAGCGTTGGCAAATCCTTTAGTCGTTCAGTTAATTATCGACAAAGTTATCACTCAAAATAGTATTGGTACACTACATATTTTGGGGGTTTTGCTCTTAGTTGTCGGGCTATTTGAAGCAGTATTGACTACCTTACGAACCTACTTATTTGTCGATACCACTAACCGGATCGATATGGGTTTAGGGTCGCAAATTATTGACCACTTACTACGTTTACCACTGCGCTACTTTGAACGCCGACCGGTGGGTGAACTTTCCACTCGCATCAACGAACTAGAAAATATCCGCCAATTCTTGACTGGTACTGCTTTAACAGTCGGATTAGATGCTTTGTTTTCGCTGGTCTATATCGGTGTAATGCTGATTTACAGTTGGCAACTCACCTTAGTAGGCTTAAGCACAATTCCAATATTTGTGATTATCACTTTAGTTGCTTCTCCCACCATTAGCAGACAGTTACGTGGTAAAGCCGAACGCAACGCCGAAACTCAATCTTATCTAGTGGAGGTGATGTCAGGAATTCAAACAGTAAAAGCACAAAATATCGAATTGCGATCGCGCTTTTCCTGGCAAGAACGTTACGCCCGGTTTGTCGCTGCTGGTTTTAAAACCGTTGTTACTTCTACCCTCGCTAACTCTACCAGCAACTTTCTCAACAAACTCAGCAGCTTACTAGTTTTGTGGGTAGGAGCTTATTTAGTACTGCAACAAGAATTAACTTTAGGCGAATTAATTGCCTTTAGGATTATATCGGGTTATGTCACCAGCCCAATATTACGTTTAGCTCAACTCTGGCAAAGCTTCCAAGAAACAGCCTTGTCTCTAGAGCGTTTAAGCGATATTGTCGATACCCCACAAGAAGGAGAAACAGACCGCTACAATATACCCTTACCTACGATTAAGGGAGCAGTGAAATATGAAAATGTTTCCTTCCGGTTTGGCACAAGCGGCCCTCTACAACTTTCTAACGTCAACCTGGAATTTGAGCCAGGTAAATTTATCGGCATTGTCGGGCAAAGTGGGTCTGGTAAAAGTACGATGATGAAATTACTGCTGAGACTTTACGAAACGGAGTCCGGCAGAATTTTGATTGATGGTTATGATATCGCCAAAGTGGAACTTTATTCGTTGCGACGACAAATTGGTGTAGTTCCTCAAGAGACATTATTGTTTGACGGCAGCGTTCAGGAAAATATTGCCCTAACTAATCCCGATGCCACAACCGAAGAAATTATCGAAGCGGCTCAGGTTGCGTGCGCCCACGAGTTTATCATGAACTTACCAAACGGTTACAACACGCGGGTGGGAGAACGGGGTTCTGCACTTTCAGGTGGACAACGACAAAGAATTGCGATCGCTCGTTCAGTTTTACAACGACCAAAATTATTAGTTTTAGATGAGGCAACTAGTGCATTAGATTATCCCACAGAACGGCAAATATGTCTCAACTTAGCCAAAGCATTCAAGGGTGATACAGTATTTTTTATTACCCACCGACTGAATACTGTCAGTAATGCAGATATGATTGTTGTGATGGATAATAGCAGAGTTATAGAACAAGGTAGCCATCAAGAATTAATGGCTACTAAGGGTCATTATTATTACCTGTATCAGCAACAAGATGTAAACTTGTAATTAGTCATTCTTGAGGGCAAAGGTTTTTGGCATCGGGAAACATTGCCCAACCCACAAAAAATTCAAAATCCAAAACCCAAAATCGTTATGACTCAACTTAATGGGAATCACCTCAACGGCAATCACAAAAACGGCAATCACAAAAATGGAGTGAAGCACGATTCACAGATACTGACAAAACAACAAAAAGCTGCTCAAGAGTCTTTAACTAGCTTAAACAATCTGGAATTTGAGCAATCTATTGTCTTGCGCCAATCTCCCATTTGGTCGCGTACAATCATGATTACACTAGTGGGGCTAGCCTGCTTTGGTATTGGTTGGACTTATTTTGCAAAAATTGAGCAAGTAGTGCCAGCAACCGGGCAATTAAAACCCCAAGGAACAGTCAAAGAAGTTCAAGCTCCTGTGAGTGGAGTGGTGAAAACAGTTAATGTAAAAGATGGACAAGAAGTGAAGCCAGGTGATTTACTGCTAACTTTTGATTCCATAGCCTCTGTTGCCGAATTAAATTCTTTGAATAAAATTCGCCTTGCATTAATGAAAGAAAATCAAATTTATCGGCGATTGATGAATGCAAGTACTGCCAATGGCTCGGAAATGTTATATTTGCGCAGTAACTTGCCACAAGAAACTGCTTTTCTGTTGAAAAGTCGGGCAGCATTAGTAGCAGAAAATGAATTATTCCGCACTCAATTAAAAAATTCTGGTCAAGATTCTAGAGTAGGGATTGATGAACAACAACTTCTACGAGTTGCCAAACAAGAATTAGACTCTCGGTCTTCCGCAGCGCGATTAGAAGTAGAAAAGACAAAAAAACAACTGCTTCAAAATCAAATTAAGCTGGAAGATAGTAAATCAAGTTTAGCCATTCAAGAGGGGATTTTAAATAAGCTGAAGATATTAGCAGAAGAAGGTGGAATTTCTCAACTTCAGTATCTCAATCAGCAACAAGAAGTTCAAAACCGCACGGCAGAAGTAGCGCAACTAGGTGAAGAACTAAAACGCCTTCAGTTTGATATAGAAAAAGGACAACAAGAGTTAAGCAATACGGTGGCTGTTTCTGATAAAAACATTTTGGATAAGATAGCCCAGAACAAACAGCAGATTGCTACAATCGATAGCCAATTCATGAAAGTTGTGCTGGAAAATGAGCAGCGTTTGGCAGATGTCAATAGTAAAATATCTCAATCACAGTTAAACGTTAAATATCAAGAACTCCGCGCACCTGTAGCTGGAACAATTTTCGATTTGCAAGCAAAAAATCCCGGATTTGTCGCAACTCCAACTACAAAACTGTTGCAAATTGTCCCCAAAGAAAACTATATTGCTGAAGTTTTTATCACTAACAAAGATATTGGATTTGTGCGAAAAGGTATGAAAGTAGATGTCAGAATTGACTCCTTTCCTTACAGCGAGTTTGGCGATATTAAGGGAAAAGTGACTGAGATAGCTTCAGACGCATTACCGCCAGACCAAACCCATCAGTTTTACAGGTTTCCGGCAAAAGTCTCATTAGACAAACAATCCCTAGTGATTAAGGATAAAAAAGTTAACTTGCAATCAGGTATGTCTATCAGTGCCAATATAAAAGTGCGCGAAGAACGGACTGTGCTTAGTTTATTCACTGAAATGTTTACCAAGCAAGTTGATGCTCTTAAACAGGTACGATGAAGAGGGTTGAGTTAAAAAATCGCAGTGACTTCACAAGGAGAGTTGCTGCTTTACTAACTACATTAGTACTAAGTAATTTTTCCTCTCTCAGCACTCAATACTCTTGATGATGGTTAATTTTCAACGCATCGAACCCGCTCCCGGACAAGAATCAGTTTGGGATTACCCCCGTCCTCCTCTTTTGGAGGACACAACCAAACATATCCAAATAATCTTTAATGGAGTAGTAATTGTAGATACTCACAGCGCCAAACGTGTTTTAGAAACTAGTCATCCTCCTTCTTACTACATTCCCCCAGCGGATATCAAAATGGAATATCTACAGATGACTCCGCAATCTAGCTTTTGTGAGTGGAAAGGAAGTGCTGGTTACTACACAATCCGAGTTGGTGATAAACAAGTCCATAATGCTGCTTGGTTCTACCCCAAACCCACACCAGCCTTTGAATCTATGAAGGACTATGTAGCTTTTTATGCTCATTTAATGGATAAATGCTACGTTAATGACGAAGAGGTTCAACCACAACCAGGTAACTTCTATGGCGGTTGGATAACCAGTGATATTGTTGGGCCATTTAAAGGCGCTCCTGGTACTTGGGGATGGTGAGTCAATTTTGGATTTTGGATTTTGGACTTGTCGTGAGGTTCAGTCTAACGATTTTAAATTTTAAATAATAAAATCTATCAATGTAGGTTGGGTTGAACGGCAGTTCAACCCAACTTACTACTAATAAACTGAGTTTTTCGGATTACTAAATTGATGTTCTGGCTACCTAGAAGCTTTTCTTTCAAACATCAAATACGTGCCTCCTAATCCTTCCACAATTGTGCGTGTATTGGCAATCATCATTTTCTGATAAGTGTCTGCGTCGCTTCCTGGTTCACCAAGTCCCTCAGCATACAGCTTTCTGTCAGAAATGTTCACTTCAGCTTCTGTGGCTACAGATTGAATCAAATTAGGATTAATTTCCACTTCAGCAAAAATTGTTGATACTTTAGCCCGTTTGATGTTTGTAGCTAACTTATTGACTCGTTCGGTTGTCAGCTTTTCTTTAGTACTAATACTTTGCAATCCTCCTGTCAATGAAATACGGTATGCTTTGGCGTAATAACTCAGTGCATCAGAGGTTGTAACCAACTTACGTTCTTTGGTAGGAATACTGGCAATTCTTGACTTAATCCAGCTATCTAGTTGAGTGAGTTCATTGGTAATTTTTTTAGTATTACTGCTATAAGCCTCTGCATCACTAGATTGTAATTTTCTCAAATTACTATTAATTACCTCCACCATTCTGATAGCATTTTTGGTATTGTGCCAAATATGAGGATCGCTTACATTCTTACCATCTACCTGAAATTTTTGTGGCTTAGGTACTGCCAGTTGAGCGACGGCTATTTTTGGTGTAGGGTTTTTAGTCGCTTTAATTAACTCGATCAGATTTGGTTCCAAATTGTAACCATTATAAAGAATAAGATTAGCTTGTTCAATGGCTTTACGATCTTCCGGTTTTGGTTTATAAAATTGGGGGTTGGTAGAAGGGGAAATTAAGCAGGTGAGGTTAACTGTATTTCCAGCAACCTGCCTGGTTAAGTCACACAGTACGCTTGTAGTCGCTACAACTTGGGGAAGATTCTCATTTATCTGGGTGTTAGTCTGAGTGAATGTAGTTCTTACAGCTTGATTTCCACACCCAACAAATCCAATTGTCAAAGCAGCAAGAATAGTTGGGAAGAAATTATTCAATGGTGATTTTTTTGACATCCTCAACTCCTACTGGATGTATAAAAAAAGATAATCATTATTGGTAAAGTATTAGTAAAATACCAAGGGAAAGTCTTCAGCGGGGAAGAGATTAAGGGCTGAGGGGAAAGCCTTCGGCAAAGAAAGGGGTAAAGGTTAAGGGAAGAGGAATTAATAGACTTTCTCCTTTATCACTTATCTGTTTCCCAAGTCCACACCCAGCAATTTTTGGTTGGCGATCCACTAGTGAGGTTTTTACAGGCAAAATATTAGTTAACTGCACACGACAGACTGGAAAACTGGTAAAGGTAGGAGCACAATAATAAAGGCAATGCTGGGGAGTCTCCAAGGAGTGTAGTGTAGTTCTCTCACCATCTGTTGAAGGGTCTATACCATTGTGCTTACATCCCACAAAGCTCGCAAATTGACTAGGATTATCAGGTTAAGGAGTGGGAAGTAGTAATGATGGGGCTTATGGAGCATACGGGTTGATTTCGCAAACCGAGTTGTGAATCTAAGGCAATTGTAGCTGTGGTTTTGCGAGGTGTGGACATATCATTGTTACAAAATTGGCAAATTGGCGATTTTTTAGCTATCAGCCTTTGTTACACTAATTTTCACGTAGTCAAGTCTTTCAATATCGCTTAGAGCATCATCTAACTACTTTTTATTGCCAGAATTCAGGATGTACTTGGTGCCATAAATTTTATCCTTTAGTTTCTTCATCATTAAATAAGAGCGAAATCAAGTATATAGAACAATTCCTCAAAGCTAATATTGGTCAAGATAAACAATGGTAATTTTAGTTGTCATAATTAACACCCTGATTTCACTGGTACTACTCTATGTGGCTTGGCGGGTGTGGCAACTTAAGCAGCAGTTAGCATATATAGCAGATAGGTTAACCGCCTATGAAAGTTGTACCAATGCAGCACTGAATAAAGCACCCGAAAATATTTATCTCAGCCAACAGAATATTTATAACTTACGGCAGAGAAATCAAGCACTACAAATACAAATTCAACAAGTGCGGCAAATTATCAGTCTACTTTTGCTAGGACGGCAAATCTGGCAGCGTTATTTTCTGAAGCTAGAGTTAATATCTCGGAAAAGAACAGTTGCAAAATGAGTTATGTCAGGTTCACACGAACATTTATTGAAAGCGGCGGGAAACTCTATCCCGCAAGTGGCGTGGAGAGGGATAGCCGCCCCGCCGCTTGGGGCATTGGGCATTGGGCATTGAAGACTCTTCCCCATGCCCCATGCCCAAAAACTCCATCCCGCAAGTGGTGTGGAGTTTTAAATTATAAGTAATTAATAGTTTTGATATTAATGAATAAAAGCAACATTTCTGGCTGATATTTTGTCACCATAGATTAACTGAATAAAATCGGTTGAGTCTTACAAGGAGAGAAAACCCACCTAAAATGGGTGTAAGGAGAGAAACAATAACATGTCTAATAACCGTTCTGGAGTATTTTTTGGCGGTTTGATGCTGGGAGCTACAATCGGTGCTTTGACTGGTTTACTCGTGGCTCCACGCACAGGGCGCGAAACGCGTAAAATTTTGAAAAAATCTGCTAATGCTATCCCAGAATTGGCAGAAGATTTATCAATGAGTGTGCAAATTCAGGCAGATCGTCTCTCTGCTAGTGCACTGCGAAACTGGGATGAGACTTTAGATCGATTACGGGAAGCGATCGCAGCAGGTGTAGATGCCAGCCAGCGAGAAAGCCAAGTCTTGAAGCGACAAACATCTGTTGAAGACTCAGATTCGCTTCCCCAGCCATTAGAACGCTCATAAATGACATAACCGTGATTGAACCCCTGTTTTGGTTGGGACTTTCCTTACTTTTAGTCGCTACAAGCTTGACTGCGGTTTTAGTGGCGGCGATACCGGCTTTGCAGGAGTTAGCACGCGCGGCTCGCAGTGCAGAAAAGCTATTTGATACTCTCTCGCGGGAGTTACCACCCACTCTAGAAGCTATCCGCGTGACTGGCTTAGAAATCACTGACTTAACTGATGATGTCAGTGAGGGCGTAAAAAGTGCTAGTCAAGTCGCGAAGCAAGTTGACCAAAGTCTTGATACTGCAAGAAAACAGGCTCAAAATCTGCAAGTAGGTACGCGCAGCATTTTTATTGGCGCGAAAGCTGCTTGGAAAAACTTCACGCGCCAAAAACCCGTAAGGCGGACGAGCGATCGCTTACCAACCAATGAAAAACCACCTCTAACGTTGCGAGAACGAGAAGTGTTAAGGCAAGAAAATCGCCGAATCAAAGCAGAAGTGTACCGCGCTAATGACGGTTATAACGATGCCACTAGCTGGGAAAACAATTTTGATGACGAAGATTGAATTAGGGCATAGGGCATAGGGCATAGGGCATTGGGCATTGGTATTTGAAAACTTTTTCCTAGTCCCTAGAGCGTGTTTTCAAACCCCAAATTAGACTTAATTGTAGGTTGGGTTTTGTTCCTCAACCCAACATTGACATTGTTTTGTTGGGTTGCTCTTCCCTACAGGGACACTACGCGAACGGTTAACCGAATCTACGTTTCCTGCCCCATGCCCAATACTCAAAAACCTTTTGCTTTGATCCCCTAGATTAGAGTAAAGTAAACAAGTGTAAAGGACTATCATTTTTCTAGTACTCTTTTAAAACAACTTGTTCGCTTTTACCGTTAATATTTGTATAAAAACGTCCATGCAATCTTGTTTTTGGCGACGAATTCTAGTATCTATTGCAGTATTTTTCCTGGCTGGGTCAATTTGGGTGATGCATTCTCCCCCAGCATTGGCTTATGACAATCCTGAGTTACTTCCTGACACCTTTACCCCAGTTGTAGATTTAGCTAAATCTCTGCCTGTACTGCAAGAAGAAAAGCTTGTCAAAGATTTAGAGCAGTTTGAAGCCGACACGGGCTGGAAATTGCGAGTCTTAACCCAATATGACCGCACCCCAGGTCGCGCGGTGATCAAATATTGGGGTTTGGATGACAAAAGTATTCTACTCGTTGCCGATTCTCGCGGCGGTAACATCCTCAGTTTTAGCGTCGGCGATGCTGTTTATAAACTTTTACCCCGGACTTTTTGGATAGAACTGCAAACTCGCTTCGGTAATTTGTATTTTGTCCGCGAGCAAGGCGAAGACCAAGCCATTCTCCAAGCCTTAGAATCGGTTAAAGGCTGTTTGCTCAAAGGGGGTTGCAATGTTGTCCCCGGATTACCACGAGAGCAGTGGATTCTCACCTTGATTACCTCAGTTATTGGTGGGGTGATTTGTGGGTTTGCAGCTCAACCCCGCCAAAAAGGACAAGTTTTTGCTTGGCAATGGGCTTTAATTTTCTCACCTTTATGGGGAATCTTGTTTATTGCCTTCGGCATTGGGCCAGTTGTGACACGTACAAGCGACTGGTTGCCTTTAGTTCGCAATATCTCTGGGTTTCTCATTGGCGTCTTGGTTGCCTACCTATCTCCTATTTTCAGCCGGTCTTCTTCTAGTAATGAGTTATGAGTGAGTAGTTAGGAATGAGTAGTTTAATTAACTTATAACTCTTAACTCCTAACTCTTAACTCTCTGAAGCTGATAAGCTGAAAGCTAATATTTGAGAAGCTCAACAAAAATGGAATGGCACGTAACTGATGCTCAAAGTTTAGCAATCATTGATAGTGAAATTGGCGATCATGTCTTTTCACCCGCAGAGTATGAGATTGTGCGTCGGGTAATCTACGCCACGGCTGACTTTGAGTATAAGTCTTTGATTCGCTTTTCTGAGCGTGCCTTGCAAGCTGGAGCAGCAGCGCTAGCCGCACGTACCACGATTGTGGTAGATGTCCCGATGGTACAAGTAGGTATTGCCTACGATATTCAAAATACCTTTGCGAATCCAGTGTATTGCAGCATGGAAGCTCTCACACGCCCTCAAAAAGAAAAGACTCGCGCAGCGTGGGGAATAGAAACCTTAGCAAAGCGTTATCCAGAGGGAATTTTTGTGGTGGGTCAAGCACAAACGGCCCTGACTGCACTGCTGGATTTAATTGAACTTGAGGAAATTAGACCTGCTTTAACGATCGCAACTCCAGTGGGATTTGTAAATGTTGATGAAGCTAAGGAGCGTTTACAAGACTCTCTAGTACCTCACATTATAATTGACGGCCGCAAAGGAAATGCAGTTGTAGCAGCTGCGATCGTTGATGGGTTGGTAGACTTAGCTTGGCAAGCTTATGGACAAGATGGAAATCGGGGGAGCTAGGAAAGTCGACTCTATTATTATATTTTGTATCCAAAAGAGTATTCATCAATCATTGAATATCCTGATATTTTTCTGAAGTCGTGCCGTTCAAGGAGCCTTTTCTTGTGGTAATTCAAGGTTTCAATTTAAGTGCATATCTTACAATTCCTGTGGTATTAAGTCTTTTGGCTGATGGAGAGGGAATAAAAGTATCTTTAGTTAAAAACGTTCGTCAGGTATCTACTAACAAGGAAATTATTTTATCCAACCGTCAGCTAATCAGTATTAGGGCAACTCCAAAAACATACTATGTTAGTGGTGTTGGAAATGACACAAATAGCGGACTCTCTATTTCATCCGCCTTTAGAACAATTCAAAAGGCAGCAAATCTGACTAACCCTGGCGATACAGTATTGATTATGAACGGAGTGTACACAAATTTAAGAAAAGCTGGTAGTGCAGTAAGTATTAGACGTTCTGGAACTGCAAATGCATGGATTAAGTATAAAGCATATCCCGGTCATTTCCCAAAAATTCAGCACAATACATGGAACGGTATCTCGATTTCAAATGGAGCTTCATATATCGAGATAAATGGGCTGGAGGTAATAGGAAATAATGCCAATATAACCCTTGATTATGCGATGAGTCAGAAGACTAACAAACAAAACCCGCTAACAAATGGAAACTGCATCAGTGTGGATGGACGAACAAATGGTCATAGTCACCATATACGTATTGTCAACAACAAAGTACATAAGTGTGGAGGAGCAGGCATTTCCGCTATTCAATCGGACTATGTGACAATAGATAATAACGAAGTGTTCGATAATGCCTGGTATAGCGTTTATGGTAACAGTGGCATTTCAATTTTGAATAGTTGGAACTCTGACAATAAGCGGGGATACAAGATGTTTGTTACTAACAACAAAACCTACAACAATCGTATGTACATCCCTTGGATTGCAGTCGGAAAGATCACAGACGGTAATGGTATTATTATCGATAGTTCTAGAAACGATCAAAATAACTCCAAATTGGATGCATATAAAGGATACACTTTAGTTCAAAATAATCTTGCATTTAATAATGGTGGATCGGGTATTCATGCATTTTTAAGCGAGCATGTTGATATTGTAAATAACACAGCTGTTTTAAATAATCAAAGTCCAGAACTTAATGGCGGGCAAATATTTGCTTATACATCATCTGATGTCAGAATTCTTAGGAACATTCTTTATGCTTTCCCTGGAAAAAATATTAATAATAAGACTAAAAATAAAAACGCTGTTTATGATTATAATATTTACATGAATAGCTCTAAAATAAATGTTAAAGGGCCTCACGATATTGTTGCAGGCTCACAATTTTTAAGCAAGTATCCCACTCTAAAAAAAATATCTGGCAATTGGAAATCGCGGTTAGATAGACAAAATCCGCCGACACGGCCTTATGTAGAATCTAAGTCGGCAGGTTTTGCCTGTGGGACAGTGACTTATCGCTTGCAAGGAAAACTCATCAAAGTGGGATGCTCTCGTTAGCAATCAGGCAGGAAAGATTTATCCCGAATTTAAATGCTCTAACCTCTTGGACAACCATTGAGAATTTTTGCGGTTGAGAGCAACCTGCCGAGATATTGGCGATATTTAGCTCGTAATCTCGTAATTATTAAATGATTTGAACCCTACATAGATGCAAGGTGTAGGTCGTCTAGTAATCACTTCTTCAATCCTCTACTCTACGACGCCGCCGACGCGGCTTTTGTTGTTGGTCTTCACGCAAGCGACGACCGACTTCGTTAAAGAAATCCCGACGCAGATAAGGATAATCGCTAACCCACAGGTCACGATTGGGAAAGTATATATCGCTAAATTCATCAATACTGCTCAAATCTGGGCGATTTGACATCACTACCATTTCTGCAATTTGACCGCGAGTAATAACTTTGTGGGCAGGACGTAATGGCGCTACAAACTCAATGCTAAATCCTGTGTCATCACCTACCTCTAAATTTATCTGTTTTTCTCGGTTTTCTACAATCACCAATTCGCCTTTGTTGTTGACTGTTTCGGTTTTACCTATCAACTGGTCTGTAATCCACCAATCTAGGACTCGACCACGGAAAAAGCCGCCGTACTTATAACGACGGCATTGTAAATTCCGCATACTTGCTTGAAACACTGGATACCACAGCCAAAAAAAAGCGCTAATTACCCCTAGTACAAATACTATTGAAGCAAACTCAAGCTTGAAAATAACTGTTACAAGCAAAATAACAACTACCGCAACTACAGAAATTAACAGCCGTTGCAAAAAATTTGAGAATTTCCCCCAGTAGTACTTGTACTGCAAACCAGTGGCAATTAGGGGGACAACTTGTTCAAATTTCTGGCGAGTCAGTGGTACTAACATGAGTGCTAAGTAATGAATGCCCAATAGTGAGTTTAAAGTATCTTTTCTAATCCATATACTAACGACTTTAGCGCTAAGACTTTGCGAATCGCTAGTAGCACTCCTGGCATATAACAAGCGCGATCGCTCGTATCATGTCGTAAAGTATAAATCTGTCCTGCTGCGCCAAAAATCACCTCCTGGTGGGCAATCAATCCCGGCAAGCGGACGCTATGAATTCTAATTCCTTCATCTGCGATACTACCCCTGGCTCCTGGTAATTTCTCCGTTTCTTCTACAACAGCAGAATTAAAAGTTTTACCCAATTCTCCTAATAACTGCGCTGTTTGAATGGCAGTACCGCTCGGAGCATCAGCTTTTTGGTTGTGATGCAGTTCGATAATTTCCACATGGTCAAAATATTTTGAGGCTGCGATCGCAGCTTGTTGCAACAGTACCATGCCAATGGAAAAATTAGGAATAATTAGACAACCAGTGCTAGCTTTGTCGGCAAAATCTGCCAAGTCTTGAATTTGTTCTGGACTTAACCCAGTAGTGCCGACTACAGGACGAATACCGTAAGCGATCGCACTGCGAATATTGTCATAAACTGAATCGGGATGGGTAAAGTCTACAATCACCCCTGGAGGAGACTGTCTGTCACCAGCCACATATCCCAACATCGGTTCTAATTGATTGGTAATTGGCACTTCCAGAGGTTCGCTTAAACCCGCCAACTCCCCGGCATCTTTATCTTGATGTTCTAAACTGTAGTCAATTGCACCCACTAGGTTTAAATCAGGCGCTTGTGCCACCGCCTTAACCACTTCACGGCCCATTTTGCCAGCAGCACCGTTGACAATAACCGGGATAGGAGCTTGATTCGTCATAGGTCGAGAAATACTTTTTGAGTCAACAAAGGAATTGTAAAGACTTTCGCGATCTAGTAGCTAGCTTCTCAAATCTCTGGCTTAATTCCACCTACCCTGAATTGTGCAACTAATCGCTTAGTTTTTCTACTCCCCAAAACATCGGTTCTCGCTTTCATTGCACTATCCACCCAGTAACCCGTTTTATTTGCCGATCGTACTGTTTTGATAAGTATTCCTTATAAATTATATTAGCCTTTGTTTGTCAAGTCTAATTGACCATTTGTAATATTATTGTTATATTTATTTACATAGCTTAGTAAAGCCCTAGAGTAAGCTGCATAGCTAAAATTGCACCTTGTCTATTACCTATATAGTTTTGGTTGCATTGGGTGTTAACTAAGAAAAACAGACTTCGGTTTTGCAATATCCCATCGACATTTGGACTTCTCCCATTTACCTCGGCTATCAAGTCGGGGTTTTTTATGTTCTCGATAGCCCTTTGTTTAACTTTTATTTATTAGTTATTGTTGATTTAATCATTTAGGTTGCGGTACTACTGCGCATATTAAAGGATTTAAAAGTACTTAGGCAGCAAGACTCAGGGCAATTTCTCCCAAAGTGAAATCCAAATATTGAGTTCCTCGTTTGGAAAAAAATCTTTACTATTAGATAAATATTTAATGATTCTTAAACGACTCTTAATCAACCTTAATTTTCTGAAATCTTCCAGTTCGCTATCAAACTTTTTTTGAGTTTCTTCTGGATTATTGGCTGCTAAAGCTTTTCTCCAATCTGCTGCTTTAATTAATGCTTCTTGGTAGGAAATGTGTAAATTATCGAAAAACCAATTAATAATTAAATGTATATCGAGAACTGGATTTCCTGGAATAGCACCAAATTTTAGGATCATGTAAGCTCGTAATAGCATTAAAGAATCTAGATATCGTTCAGAAAAACTAGGATTATTTTCAGCTAAAAATTCGTAAACTGAAGTTGCTATCTCTGCCCAAGCAAGGCTCTTTGAATGAGATTCATTAGATTGTTCATCGGCTAGTTCTTGAGCATTGAAAGTAGAGATTTGAGCCAAACCAAGCCAGTTAAATTTTTCTGGTAATTGCTGTTGCTCTGCCCAAACCATTCTCAACCAAGTTTGTATATGCTCTGCATCTTGTTGAAGTAGAACTCTTAAGAAATTTGTTGCTTCAGTTTCAGCCATAGTTAATGATGAAGTCAAGGAAACTTCCGCTCTCGCACTTCTGCGGCATAATCTTGCACGGCTTTGGTAATCGTCTCGCGCAAATTCGTGTAAACTTTGGCGAATGGTGGATGCTTTTGGGCAAGTCCAAGGACATCTGAAGTAACTAAAACTTGTCCATCACAGTGAATTCCCGCACCGATACCAATTGTGGGAATACTTAATTTTTGTGAAATCTGCATTGCTAAATCTGCGGGGATATGCTCCAACACTAAAGAAAATACACCTGCTTGTTCCAGAGCGATCGCTTCAAGTAAAATCCTCTCACTGGCTTCTTGTGTTTTACCTTGTTGTCGCAAACCCAGTTGATGTATCGATTGTGGTGTCAAACCCACATGACCCATTACCGGAATTCCGGCTTCTACTAAACGAGCCACAGTTTCGGCCATTGCTGGATAGCCACCTTCTAATTTTACCGCTTGAGCGCCCGTTTCCTTTAGTACCCGCCCAGCTGAGTGCATCGCTTGTTGGAGACTTTCTTGATACGTCAAAAAAGGTAAATCTACAACTACTAATGCCCGTTTAACCCCACGACGCACAGCTTTGGCGTGATATATAATCTCATCCAAAGTTATCGGCAGTGTTGTTTCATACCCAAGAACTACTGCCATAGAATCACCCACAAGGATTAAGTCTACACCAGCTGCGTCCAGGAGTTGAGCGATCGCATAATCCCAGGCAGTCAACGCCACAATTGAACGTCCCTGTTGTTTCCATTGAATTAATTGCTGGGTAGTGATTGCCATTGCCAATTTTAGATTTTAGATTTTAGATTTTGGATTTTTTGTCCTTTGTCTTCTGTCCTTAGCAAATGACTAATGACAAAGGACAAATGACTAATCATTTAACGGCGCGACTGAAAGCAATATGGGGTTTTGCACTGTCCGTTTTGGGCATTAACCACGCTAGACCTTCACTAGTACCAATCCATAATTTATTGCCGATGTCAGGTGCAAGGGTAAGAACCCGACTAGAAGGAAGTCCAGCAACTTCTGAGTCTAATACAGCTCCTGTATTTGGATTTAATCGTAACAAACCATTATTAGTCCCGACCCAGACACTACCATCTTTCGCAAAACGTACTGCTGTCACGTCACGCCCACGCAGACGAGTTACAGACCGCAACACTGCACCAGTTTTTGGGTTAATAACTAGCAAATTATTCGGCATTCCCGCCCAAATTAACCCTTCTGGACTAATAGCTAAAGCTTGTACAGTTGTCCCTGGTAAATCGGCTATTCGCTTCATAACCACAGCACTAGCAGTATTTACCCGTACCAATCCATCCAGAGTACCAACCCACAATTGACCTTCAGCATCTAAAGTCAGGGCATTAGCACTGACACCAGGCAGATTTTTTAATGTTGTCATAATCAAGCCTTGGTCGGGACTAATGAGAGCTAAACCGCTATCGGTTCCAGTCCACAAATAACCCCGTTTGTCAAGTAACAGTGACAACACGCGTTTAGAAGGCAAAAATAAATTTTGCGCGGTGATTTCGTTAGTGCGGGGGTCAACTCGAACTAGTCCCTCATAACTTCCTACCCACAAACGTCCTACTTTGTCTTGGGCTAAAGCACCAATGGCAACATTCGGTAAGCTAACACGAGAAATAATCTTGCCGGTTTTAGGATCGATCCGCGATAATCCCCGCCAAGAACCTACCCAAAGATTACCTGTAACATCTCCCAATAAATTACCAACACGATAATCAGTTTTTGGCGAATTTTCTTCAACTCCCCGCTCATTAGGCAAAGATTCTACTCGCGGTGGCGGTGCGGAAGCTGGGTAAGCGGGGGTTACATCAGATGAATTAATGTCAGGGGTTTTTTGCGCCCATCCCATATTTGGCAAAGCTATCAACCCCAGCAAGATAGAAGTAATTAATAAACTAGTACGCTTGTAAAACAATACCACGGTGACATTTCCTTTGGAGACAGTACCCATAGCATTTACCTAAACTGGCTTTGGGTTAATTTCAGTGTTCCCCTAGCTGGGATTTTTTAAACATTGGGGATTGGGGATTGGGGATTGGGGACTGGGGACTGGGGACTGGGGACTGGGGATTGGGGACTGGGGATTGGGGATTGGGGACTGGGGACTGGGAACTAGGAAATAAATATTTAGGAATACTTTCTCATTACCCAATACCCAGTCCCCGGATATCATTAATGACATTTTGTAAAGTATTTGTAACAAAAAGTTTAAATTTTTATGTAATAACAAAATTAAATAGATAAGTTAAAAACTTTCAAAGAATAACTTATCGAATTCTTGATATATTGTGAAACAAGTTACAAATTACGTGGTGTGCAATTCTTTTATCTTTTGCTCACCACTCTGCTAAATCTCTGTCAAGTAAATTCTTTTCTGGTGTCTTTTCCATCAAAGGGAAAGATATAAGGAGTGTAAAGGCGGGAATGTGTGCCAGCCAGCCCAATCCCCTAAATACCCGAATTTATGGGGGAATTATCTAAATCAAGCCGCAAAGTGCGGAAGTTTTGGTGAAATTGAGAAGAGAAGGTTTAGTTGGGTGCGAAGAAGAGGTAAAAAAGAATTTTGATTTTTAGCAAGAGGGAACAGTAGAAGCGCTAGGTCGTGTACCCCTAGAAGGGGAAAACACTGGTGAGGAGGGCTACCACCGCTATCCATTGTGTCCGCCGCAAAAAAACTGCTAACCTTTGCCAAAGGCAACTCCTAACAAAAAATTTTTCCGATCTTCCCCTCGCTCAAGGGGGGCAAGAGCGGGGTGAGGGGAAGTTGCACAAAACGTGATTTGATAATTAAAAAGAGTGATTTCAGGGAAGGATAAAATTATGTCTTACGCTCAAACGAAGACTCAGAGCAAATCTGGGTATCAAGCCGGGGTTAAAGATTACAGACTAACTTATTACACACCGGATTACACACCAAAAGATACCGATCTTCTAGCTGCGTTCCGTATGACACCTCAGCCTGGTGTTCCTCCCGAAGAAGCAGGTGCGGCTGTTGCGGCTGAATCCTCCACAGGTACTTGGACAACTGTGTGGACAGATTTGCTCACCGACCTCGATCGCTACAAAGGTCGTTGCTACGACATCGAACCAGTTCGGGGCGAAGACAACCAGTACATTTGTTACGTTGCCTATCCTTTGGACTTATTTGAAGAAGGCTCTGTAACCAACGTATTAACCTCAATTGTCGGTAACGTATTTGGTTTCAAAGCGCTACGGGCACTGCGTCTAGAAGACATCCGTTTCCCAGTAGCTTACATCAAGACCTTCCAAGGGCCTCCTCACGGTATCCAAGTTGAGCGCGATAAGTTAAACAAATACGGTCGTCCTTTGTTGGGTTGTACCATTAAGCCCAAATTGGGTCTTTCCGCTAAGAACTACGGACGCGCTGTATACGAGTGCTTACGCGGTGGTTTGGACTTCACCAAAGACGACGAAAACATTAACTCCGCACCATTCCAAAGATGGCGCGATCGCTTCTTGTTCGTCGCTGAAGCTATCAACAAATCTCAAGCAGAAACCGGTGAAATTAAAGGTCACTACCTAAACGTCACCGCTCCTACCTGTGAAGAAATGCTGAAGCGGGCTGAGTACGCTAAAGAACTCAAAATGCCCATCATCATGCATGACTACCTCACCGCAGGTTTCACCGCCAACACTACATTGGCTCGTTGGTGCCGCGATAACGGTATCTTGCTGCACATTCACCGTGCTATGCACGCTGTAATTGACCGTCAAAAGAACCACGGTATTCACTTCCGTGTATTGGCTAAAGCTCTACGTTTGTCTGGTGGTGACCACATCCACACTGGTACAGTAGTTGGTAAATTAGAAGGTGAACGCGGCATCACAATGGGCTTCGTTGACCTGTTGCGTGAAAACTACATTGAGCAAGACAAGTCTCGTGGTATTTACTTTACCCAAGACTGGGCTTCTCTACCTGGTGTAATGGCAGTTGCTTCTGGTGGTATCCACGTATGGCACATGCCCGCGCTAGTAGAAATCTTTGGTGATGACTCCGTACTACAATTCGGTGGTGGTACTCTGGGACACCCTTGGGGTAACGCTCCTGGTGCAACCGCTAACCGCGTCGCCTTAGAAGCCGTTGTTCAAGCTCGTAACGAAGGCCGCAACTTGGCTCGTGAAGGTAACGATATCATCCGCGAAGCTGCCAAGTGGTCTCCTGAACTGGCTGCTGCTTGCGAACTGTGGAAAGAAATCAAGTTCGAGTTTGAAGCAATGGATACCGTCTGATCTGGGTTAACAGTTAAGAGTTAAGAGTTAGAAGTAAAGACGCGACGCCAGTCGCTACAACGGTAAGGCAGCGCGGTTTTGGGGGCTTCCCCCATGAGCGGCTGCCTTGGAAACCCTCTTTTGGATGTCACCAGTTGCCTACAGCGCTGGATTCACCGCAACGCGCTGGCTCATTAATCGCGTCTGTACAAGAGTTAGGATTTGCATTAATTCATAACTCGTAACTCATAACTCATAACTCTTCAGGGCTGGGGTCAAGCATGAATCTTAAGCAAATTGCGAAGGACACAGCCAAAACTCTCCAAAGCTATCTGACTTATCAGGCTCTAAGGACAGTATTGGCACAGCTAGGTGAAACTAATCCGCCATTAGAACTTTGGTTGCATAACTTTTCGTCTGGCAAAATTCAAAATGGTGAGTCATTCATTGAGCAACTGTTGCGAGAAAAACCAGATTTGGCTTTGCGAATCATGACTGTCAGAGAACATATTGCGGAAGAAATTGCAGAATTTTTACCGGAAATGGTTCGCACTGGCATTCAGCAAGCCAATATGGAGCAGCGTCGCCAGCATTTAGAACGCATCACACTAATAGACACATCTAACCCCAGTCTGCAACCAGAACAGCAAACACCTTCAGATCGGGATTTGGATAACTTATCCAATTAGTTCGGTCAATCTACTAGTAAAAATCGCAACCCATTATCAAAAGCTATGCAAACTTTACCAAAAGAGCGTCGTTACGAAACCCTTTCTTATCTTCCCCCTCTGTCTGATGCTCAAATCGCTAAACAAGTCCAGTACATCTTGAATCAAGGTTACATTCCTGCGATCGAGTTTAACGAAACTTCTGAGCCAACAGAATTATATTGGACAATGTGGAAGTTGCCTTTGTTCGGTGCTAAATCTACTCAAGAAGTATTGAGCGAAGTTCAAGGATGCCGTTCTCAATTTAACAACAGCTATATCCGTGTTGTGGGTTTTGACAACATCAAGCAGTGCCAAGTTCTCAGCTTTCTTGTTCACAAACCCAACAGATACTAAGTCTAGTCAGTTGGAATTAATCATGGGATAGTTCAAGTCATTTGTTTGTCCCTGTATAGGAGAGGTAGAATTATCTGCCTCTCCTTTTTTTTCAAACAGAATTCAGGAGTCAGGCGATCCGCGAAGCGCAGTCAAGGTGAGCCAGGATTCAGTTGGGAATTCTGTAAACTGACGGATAGCGTAGCGTAAAGCCTTCTCCTGTCGGAGATGCTTTTCTACCAGAAGCGTCTTGATGACTACTGAATTTTGACTTTTGAATTCTTCTTCAAAATTAGACGTTAGGGAACATAAGCATTTATACTTCACCATCTAATACATTATCCGAAGCGTCCCGGTTGGTGGGAGAATAAAGACGAGAAATGATGCAAGCCTTGTGTTATCTCCAGCCCAAAGGAATCTGTAGAAATGTGGAAACGAATTGTATTAATTTTGCTATTGGTGTTGAGCTTCAGTCTGAGTAATTCGGATGTTGCGGCTGCGGCTGGACTCAAAAGCTTTGTAGACAGTGGTGATGGCTATCAGTTTTTATATCCTAACGGCTGGCTGCCAGTTAAAGTTGCCGATGGGCCAGATGTGGTTTTCCACGATTTGATTGAGGTGTCTGAAAATGTTTCGGTTGTGATTAGCCCAGTTCCTGAAGGCAAAACTTTGTCAGAATTGGGAACCCCAACAGAAGTAGGATACAAATTAGGAAAAGCAGCTCTTGCGCCTCCTGATTCTGGTCGTTCGGCTGAATTAGTCAATGCTGCCCAGCGAGAAGTAGACGGTAAAACATACTACCTTTTAGAGTATGAGGTTAAACTCCCCAATCAACAGGAACGACACAACATCGCCAGCGTTGCTGTGAGCCGTGGTAAACTTTTTACCTTCAACGCCTCAATTCCTGAAAAACGCTGGCAAAAAGTTAAACGAATGATTGATGAGGTTGTTAATTCTTTTTCTGTTTATTAATTAGGGAGTAGGAAATAGGGAATGGGGAATTGGGAATGGGGAATAAGAAAGAAACTTAATTACAATGCCCAATGCCCAATGCCCAATTAATAATTTTTCTAAAATCTCATGAAAATTCCACCTTTTGTACTTGCTTCAGCTTCTCCAGCCCGACGCCGCTTACTGCAAACTGTTGGTATTGAACCAATAGTTCAACCTAGTGACTTTGATGAGTCGCAAATTGAACTAAGTGAACCAGCAGAATTGGTCAAAACTCTTGCCCAGTATAAAGCGGAAACTGTAGCCCCACAGTTTCAATCAGCTTTGGTTATTGGTTGTGATTCAGTTTTGTCCATCAATGGTGAAATTTACGGCAAACCGGCAGACTTCTCTGAAGCGATCGCTCGTTGGCAGATAATGCAAGGTAACTTTGGCGACTTGTACACAGGTCACGCCTTAATTGACAATCAGCAAAACCGTACTTTAGTCAAGTCACAAGTTACAAGAGTTTACTTTGCTCAAATGAGCGAGAAGGCAATTAAAGCTTATGTTGCTACAGGTGAACCGCTCAAGTGTGCTGGTGCTTTTGCCATTGAAGGTTTTGGAAGTTTCTTCGTGGAAAAAATTGAAGGCTGCCACAGCAATGTAATTGGACTTAGTTTACCCCTGCTGCGGCAGATGCTAAGTGAATTGGGATACGATGTCACTGATTTCTGGCAGCAATAGTCATTTGTCATTTGTCATTTGTCATTTGTCATTTGTCCAAAGTGAATAACCAATACCCAGTATCCAATGCCCTGTGCCCAATGCCCAATGACCTATAACTAATAACTAAATTGCCTGATATTGAGTATTGCTTCGCCATGATCTGGAATCCAGACTAGCCATTCATCTGCTGAAACCGGACACAATAAAAGTGCTTCGTCAAAACTAAAGGGGTTGGGAAGTTGCAAAAGGTTTACCCAAGTAGAAGCTCTTAACTGCTGCAAACCTTCCAGATTCTGTCTTTTTGGTTGCACAGCAAAATCTGGTCTACGAGAATCTAGTTTCATAGCTTTCTATTAGCCTTTACGAATGGGCTAATCCAAAATTAATTCTGTAACCTAGACTACAAAATAAATAATCCTTCTGAAAAGTATCTGTCTTATAAATTTACGTTGGCTGGGTGTAAGTGTTTGCTTATATTGCAGACCACAACAGGTATGGCACGACAGGTTGTAGACTGGCCACTAGATCGCATTCCCAACTAGAATATGTCATTTACTTCTATGCCCTCGCTGCGTGAGCAACAACATCCCCTAATTCGTCAGCTAGCTGATTGTATTGAGGCAGCTTGGCATCAGCACCTGGATTTATCCCCTTACCATTTGCCTAATGAGTTGGGGTATGTGGAAGGTAGACTAGAAGGCGAAAAACTGACGATTGAAAACCGTTGCTATCAAACGCCCCAGTTTCGGAAAATGCACTTGGAACTGGCAAAAATCGGAAATATGCTGGATATTTTGCACTGCGTCATGTTTCCTCGCCCAGAATACAACCTGCCGATGTTTGGTTGTGATTTAGTTGGGGGTAGAGGTCAAATTAGTGCAGCGATCGCAGACCTTTCTCCTATTCAAGCAGAACGCACCTTACCAGAATCTTATACTTCGGCGCTGACACAGCTAACAGTGCTTAACTTTTCCCAACCCCGTGAATTACCAGAATGGGGAAATATTTTTTCTGATTTTTGCATCTTTGTCCGCCCCAGTTCCCCTGAAGAAGAAACAATGTTTCTCTCGCGGGTGCGAGAATTTTTAGACATTCATTGCATCCAAGCGATCGCGTCACATCCTGTTTCAGTTGAACAAGTCACCCAAAATCTTGCCGGACAACACAACTACTGCACTAAACAGCAGCAAAACGATAAAACCCGCCGCGTACTTGAAAAAGCCTTTGGCCCAGCTTGGGCAGAAAATTATATGACCACAGTTTTATTCGACCTGCCAACTTAATCATCTCCTCCATCACCCTCATCTCTCCCATCTGTAGGCTCTGCTACGTTTTCAGCTAATGGATAAATGTAGAATTCATTCAACGAGAGTTTTATGGAGTTCCAAAACAGCAACAAGGAGAATAGTAAGGTCTTTGAAGCGAATATCACAAAATGGTTTGTTGTCTTGGTAGGTGCAAACAACTAGAGACAGCTAACTCATTGACCAGAAAGTTAAGGAAACTCTGATGTGATGTTAGGAATGCTCAAATTGACAGACATTTTTTAGTTAGTTAATCGTTGATTGACTTAAGGAAGACTAACTTTTTTAGCAAGATTGTGTCCAACAAAGGCAACAGTCTATTTTTGATATTTCTTTTCAATTTTGTGACCAACTATAGCCGTAGTAAATGTAGCAGTAAAGTAGCGCATCATACCAATTTAGAATTTTTTATAGAGACCTGATATATCGCGTCTCTATATCTAAATTCATACTGCTTGTGAATTCAGCTAACTTCCATTGCACTCATGTCTCAATAATACTCAAAGTTATTAAATAGTCAGCTACTATAGCGTTTCTCAGTTTCAATACAGACCTAACCCCGCGCCCTAGTAAGCGCCTCCAAGCCTCTCTCGTTTTAAAAGAGAGGTTTGGAGAGAGCAAAGTGTATTGCATACATAATGAGCGGCTATAGAAAACACCATTTTGTAAAGCCATAGTGTTGAACGTTCATCACACAATGGATTTTTAAGCCATACCCAGCTTGAAACCACTGTTGTTTGTCCTAACAGCTGGCTGTTGATTAAAAACCTTTTTATTTTTACTTCCATCAGCACAATTCAGGTAAATGGGCAACATACTATGTCAAGGGTGACTGAAAAGCCGAAACCAAGTGAACAGACACTAAATCATGAACAACCTAAGATTTGGTGGGGTATCGCTGTAGCCGTGCCAGTAGTAATCGCTGCTGGGATACTAGGTACGGCCAAAATCGAGCAGTTAAGAAAACTAACTACATCCGCACCCGTAATGCCATCTACCAATAGCATTAGTGCTGTAGGGCGTTTGGAACCGCGAGGCGAAGTTGTTAAATTGTCCGCCCCATCATCAGGATTAGCGCCATCGTCACGAATTCAGCAACTTCTAGTGAGAGAGGGCGAACGGGTAAAGCAAGGTCAAATTGTGGCAATTTTGGACAACCGCGATACCCAAGTAGCCGGACTACAAGAGGCAAAAGCGAAAGTCCAAGAAGCCAGTGCGAATTTAGCGCAAGTCAGGGCTGGCTCTCCAAGAGATATTCAAGCTCAAAGAGCAGTTATTGCTCGCCTACAAGCGCAGTTAATTGGGGAAAGGAATGCAGGGCAAGCAACGATCGCGCGGATTGCAGCTCAGTTAAGTGGTGATAAACTTGTCCAACAAGCAACCGTGAATCGCCTAGAAGCTGAACTCAGTGGGCAAAGAGATGCTCTCAGAGCAACGCTTGCACGTATTCAAGCCGAACAGCGCAATGCTCAAGTCGATGCCGGACGCTATGATTATTTATACAAAGAAGGTGCTATTTCTCAGCAAGAGCGGGACAGAAGACGCTTGAGTGCAGTAACTTCTAATCAACAGGTGGCTGAAAGCCAAGCTACCCTAAAGCAGACATTGGCAACTTTGCGACAGCAACTTGCCGAAGCCAGAGCTACCCAAATACAAAATTTAGCAACTTTGCAACAGCAGTTAATCGAAGCCAGAGTTAATCGTGATAAAACTTTAGCAACTTTGCAAAGACAAATCGATGAAGAAAAGGCCAAACTAAGCAGAATTTTAGATGTTAGTCCTACCGATGTGCAAGTAGCGCAAGCCCAAGTTAGCAATGCGATCGCAAATGTCAGAAAAGCTGAAGCAGAACTGAGGTTAAGCTACGTTCAAGCACCAATCGCTGGAGAAATTTTAAAGGTTTACGCCAAATCAGGCGAAGCGATCGGCGCAAATGGCATTGCTGAACTTGGCCAAACTAACCAAATGTTTGTAATTGCTGAAGTCGCTGAAGACAGCATTGGTAAAGTGCGTCTTGGTCAAAATGCTACTATCACCAGTGATAACGGCGCATTTAACGGTGAATTAAAAGGAACTGTCACTGAAATTGGCAGAAAAATTGGTAAAAAAGATGTACTGAATACAGATCCAGCCGCAGATGTGGATGCCAGAGTAGTAGAAGTTAAAATTGCTCTGTCTCCAGAAGATAGCCAAAAAGTTTCTGGTTTAACTTACGCCAAAGTTCTTGTGGATATTAATAACTAATTAAGTTATAGGTGAGCAGCAATACCAATGTACAACTTGATATTTTGGATTGAAAATGCTCTTAATTACGAATTACGAATTACGAATTACGAATTATCTGAACTCTGCTTGGATGCCTATAAAATGAATCAAAAAATACCTCTGTCATGGCTACAACTGACAAGGGAAAAAACTCGTCTAGCTGTGGCGTTAGCAGGAATTGCTTTTGCCGATATTTTAATGTTTATGCAACTCGGCTTTCGAGATGCTCTGTATTATAGTAACGTTAGATTCCATAACAGTTTGCAAGGCGATATTGTTTTAATTAATAGTCAATCTAACGCTATATTGGCGATGAGAAGCTTTTCTCAGCGACGGTTATATAAAGCTTTAGAATTACCCGCAGTTCAATCTGTACATCCGATCTATTTGGACTTTACAATCTGGAAAAATCCTGTAACCGGGCGTCCTCGGAGTATCCTAATTTTTGGAATGAACCCAGAAACTAACCTAGTTAATTTACCTGGAGTTCAGGAAAATTTAGATAAACTTAAACTACCTGATGTAGTTCTCTTTGACCGTTCTTCTAGGGTAGAGTATGGGCCGATCGCTGCTAATTATGACCAAGGAAAGACTGTAATAGCAGAAGTACGAAGGCGGCGAATTAAAGTAGAAGGGCTATTTACGTTAGGTGCATCATTTGGTGCAGATGGTAATTTAATTACAAGCGATCTCAACTTTTTCCGAATATTCAGCAATCGTCAAAAAGGATTAATTGATATTGGGCTAATTAGATTAAAACCGGGAGCCGATGCTAATGTTGTTGCCCAACAATTACGAAAGTATTTACCTAATGAAGTGAATGTTTTAACTAAACAAGAATTTATTGATTTTGAGCGGAGTTACTGGGCGAATAGTACAGCTATTGGCTTTATTTTCACATTAGGGACTGTCATGGGTTTCATTGTGGGGACTGTGATTGTTTATCAAATTCTTTACACAGAAGTTGCAGATCACTTAGCTGAGTACGCTACCCTCAAGGCAATAGGTTACACACAAAACTATTTATTGACAGTAATTCTTCAAGAAGCTTTATTATTAGCAGTTCTAGGCTATTTTCCTGGAATAGTTTTTGCCTTATTTATGTATAGCAGCGCCAGAAATGCAACACTTTTACCAGTTTTTATGAGTTTTGAGCGAGCTGTAATGGTATTGATTTTGACTATGCTGATGTGCATTATTTCTGGTGCGATCGCAGTTAGAAAATTACGCTCTGCCGATCCAGCAGATATCTTTTAATTAATACAATGTTAATTAAAAAATATGAATAATAATTTTGGCTTATGATAAAAAACAAGCAAATTTAATTTCTGAAAGTCCCTACAGTTAAAGTTTGGAACTACTAATTTATAAATAACAAAAATATCATGGAAAAAGAACCTGTAATCGCCATTAAAAATCTTAATCACTTCTATGGCAAAGGCGCACTGAGAAAACAGATATTATTTGATATCAACCTAGACATTTATCCAGGTGAGATTGTGATTATGACCGGGCCATCGGGTTCAGGTAAAACAACATTACTGAGCTTAATTGGTGGTTTGCGGTCTGTACAAGAAGGAAGTTTAAAATTTTTAGGTGAAGAACTTATTGGCGTCAGTCAAAACAAATTAGTGCAGATGCGACGCAACATTGGTTATATTTTCCAAGCTCACAATTTACTAGGGTTCTTGACAGCCAAGCAAAATGTGCAAATGGCAGTGGAATTGAACGATAATATTTCTCAAACAGAAGCAGTGGCTAAATCAAAAGCTATGCTGGGGTCTGTCGGTCTAGAAGAACGAGTTGATTACTACCCAGACAATCTTTCTGGTGGACAAAAACAAAGAATTGCGATCGCCCGCGCCTTGGTGAATCGTCCTCCCTTGGTGCTAGCAGACGAACCAACAGCAGCATTAGACAAACAATCAGGACGCGATGTCGTGGAAATAATGCAGAGTCTAGCCAAAAATCAGGGAACTACAATCTTGTTAGTTACGCACGACAACCGCATTTTAGACATAGCCGATCGCATCGTCGAAATGGAAGATGGTCTTTTAACCCGTAATTCCCCCAATACAGTTATTCAGTCATGATTTTTAGTCATTAGTCATTTGTCCTTTGTGAATGACCAATGACTAATGACCAATGACTAATGACAGCCATAATTTATTGTCTAGCCGAGCCTGATTTTTTAATTCCGGGTGACTTTGGTGGAGTTGGAGTATTTGGTTGGCGACTAGTACGGAAAGTCACATTCACCCCTTCATTCGATTGTTCTAGCACTAGTAGAGGCGTAGGTTTAGCCTTTTGATCCCAATGCATAGTAGCAATCCGACCTTGAATTATTGGTTGCCAACTATCTTCGTCTTCTATCGGGCTTAGGTAAGTTTCTATACAATCAATAATTTGACTAATAGTCGCAGAAGTTGCTTGCGTCGGTAACTTCATTAACTTGATTTGAATCCGAAACAGCACCCGTTTAGCAGAATTCCCCGGACTACCAGTCTCATACTCGACATCAAAAATTTCATCTACTTGCCGTCCAGCACTATTAGCAATTCCAACCGATCCTTGTTGGGCTTGACTTGGACGCAGGGCTTGAGAAATTTTTTCTTTGATCTGAATCTTTATTTGATTAAGAATTGCAAAATGAAACACCTCCTCTGACATCCGCATTCGCAGATAATCCAGGTTAAAATCCCGTGAGTTCACCAAATCGGGATTAGTTTCCATTTTGCGAATTGTTTCCAGCGCCAGCTTAAACTTTTTCTCTAGTTCTCGCGCGCGGAATTGTTCAAACTTAAGTTTTTTCTCCAGCCTATCCTTCTGGAGTTTAATATACACAATCAAAGCAATCACCACTAAAGCCAGTCCTCCAGAAGTTACCAACAATAATGGTGGTATTTGAGGATTACTTGCTGGTACTTCCTGGGATGCCTTTTTAGTAGCCTTTTTCCCAGAGGATTGGGCAAGAAACATTGAAGTGGACATGGTGGGAAACTGAAAAACTTGACTCCTGATGTTTAGGATGCCCAAATCTTCAAGGTCATCTTGCTGTATGATTAATATTTTTTACAGCATTTTACAAACCGTATATGTCCAGACATTTGAGCCTCGCTCCCCTATCTGAGGTTTCATCTACAAGCTTGAGCAAGATTCGTCTGATAGCCACAGATATGGATGGCACCCTGACTAGACGAGGAAAATTTACTCCCGTACTGCTACAAGCTTTAGAGGATTTAGCCGCAGCTGACATTCAAGTGCTAATTGTCACCGGACGTTCTGCTGGGTGGGTAAGTGGATTGAGTAGTTTGATGCCAGTGGCAGGTGCGATGGCAGAAAATGGCGGTTTGTACTTTCCACCTGGAAATCAGAAACCAATAGTCTTAACACCCATTCCTGATTTAGCTCAACATCGCCAGCACTTGGCTATGACTTTTGAGAATTTACAAACTAAATTTCCCCAAATCCAAGAATCTGCTGATAATCGCTTTCGCATCACCGACTGGACTTTTGATGTAGCTGGTTTGCGTGAAGACGAACTACAAACCCTAGATAATCTCTGTCAACAAATGGGTTGGGGATTTACCTATAGCAACGTGCAGTGTCACATTAAACCCCAAGGACAAGATAAAGCTGTGGGATTGTTGCAAGTATTGCGCGAATATTTGCCCCAGTATTCATCAGAACAAATTGTCACTGTCGGCGATAGTCCTAATGATGAAAGTTTATTCGATCGACGTTATTTTCCTGTTTCTGTAGGCGTGGCAAACGTGTTGGAATATGCAGATAAATTGCAACATCAGCCGGCTTATATGACCGCAGCTGCCGAAGGGGAAGGATTTTGTGAGTTATCTAGTTATATTTTGAAAAGCTTGCACATCTCAACTTAGAGAGAAGTAGAGTTGTTCTACAATAATCTTGTAGCACTGATTTTACAACCATGACGGCTACTTTACCTGCTAGTGTCGAATCAGAAATCTTCTACCCCAGTGCTGATGGTCAACCAGTGGCAGAAACTTACGACCACCTTTATGCCTTACTAACTACCTTAGAAGTCCTGAAACAGTATTTGGCAAATCGTCAGGCAACAGTATTAGGAAATCAATTCCTTTACTATGCACAGGGCTTTCCTAAGTTGCGGGTAGCCCCAGATGTGATGGTGATTTTTGATGTTGCACCCGGTGGTCGAGACAACTATAAAATTTGGGAAGAGGGTCAAGTACCCAGAGTTATTTTTGAAATGACATCCTTTGGTACTAAGGGACAAGACGAAATCTTCAAAAAGACCCTCTATGAGCAGTTGGGTGTCAAGGAATACTGGCTATTTGATCCTAAAGGCGAGTGGGTGGAACAACAGCTACGTGGTTATCGTCTGCGGGGAGAAATCTACGAACCTATAGAGGATGGACGCAGTGAACCATTACAACTGCGTTTGGTGATTGAGGGAAGGCTAATTGGGTTTTATCGAGAAGATACTGGGGAAAAATTACTCATCCCTAATGAACTGGCAGAGGCTTTGGGGCAGGAAGTTTTAGCAAGGCAGCAGGCAGAAGAACTGGTAGAACAGGAACGCCAACGAGCAGAACAAGAACGCCAACGAGCAGAACAAGAACGCCAACGAGCAGAACAAGCAGAATTGCAGATAGAACAGTTAAAGGCAAGGTTGCGATCGCTCAATATAGACTCCGATACTATTCAGTAATATACAGGGTGTAATTCTAGAAGTTGCTGTAGCTACAGGACTTGTTACAAACAAGTAGACAATTTGTTACCTGTGTCTTTGCCACATTTATTACCTGAGACAGAATACAATAGATGAATCTCTAACGCGTTTCAATCTAGTAAGTCTCAACAATACTGATTTTATTGAGAAGACTGTTTTATACAGTCATTCCCAAGCAAAACTGAATCAAAGGATAAATAAACCGCCAGCCCTCTAAGCACCCAGAGACGCTAAGAGATTAACAGATACTTCAAGCACAGGTTAGCGTTTTATTTCCTACTTCCACTAGAAAGTCCAAGATCAATAAGAATTTACCTTTAAATACTGAGGTATAAAATTATGCAAGAAATTGAAAGATTCTTTGGCAACTTGTTCAGTGGCATAATCAACCGCTTTAAGTATTCTGCGATGGACGCTGCCGATCGCAAAATGAGAGAAACTATCGACGACCAGATTGAACAACGGCGGCAAAAACCTAAACCCGAAGATCGAGAAGACCGCGAGTAGACCTTTAAAATAGCAAGATTTTCATTGATAGTGCTGCCCGATTGTTGAGTAAGCAGCACTATTTCCTTGACCTCACTCGGTCAAGCAACTACAACTCTTCAGAATATGTTAACCTAGTATGGTTAACTAATCTCGCACATCTAAGAATTCGGGTGTTTCCCGATTGGGAAATACACTTGGATGGAGGTTTAACCCGAATCGGAGTTGAAAATTATATGCCAGTAGTTTCATTGGCTCAAATGATGGAGTCAGGGGTTCACTTTGGGCATCAGACCCGGCGTTGGAACCCAAAAATGTCTCCTTACATTTATACTTCCCGCAATGGCGTGCATATTATCGACTTGGTGCAAACTGCCCAGTTGATGGATAATGCTTACAACTACATGCGATCGCACGCAGAACAAGGGAAGAAATTTCTTTTTGTCGGCACCAAGCGTCAAGCAGCTGGAATTATTGCCCAAGAAGCTAGCCGTTGTGGTTCTCACTACATTAACCAACGCTGGTTGGGCGGAATGTTGACCAACTGGGCAACCATTAAAACACGGGTTGACCGTTTGAAAGATTTAGAACGCCGTGAAGAAACTGGCGCACTAGATTTATTGCCGAAAAAAGAAGCATCAATGCTACGTCGGGAAATGACGAAGCTTCAGAAATACTTAGGCGGCATTAAAACAATGCGGAAAGTGCCCGATATTGTGGTAATCGTAGACCAACGCCGGGAATATAACGCAGTTCAAGAATGCCAAAAGCTGAATATTCCCATTGTGTCCATGTTGGATACAAACTGTGACCCCGATGTAGTAGATATCCCCATCCCAGCAAACGACGATGCTATCAGGTCAATTAAACTGATAGTCGGAAAATTGGCAGATGCCATTTATGAAGGTCGTCATGGTCAGCTGGATGTTGAAGATGATTACGAAGATTACGACGGTAGTGAGTATGACGATGACTACGAAGAAACCGAATATACTGATGCCGTAATTCCCGACGAGGAAACAGAAGAATAGTGCTGAGTCAAGAGTGCTAAGTCCTGAGTAAGATAGAAAGACTCAGCAAATTGAATAGTGCTGAGTCTTGATTTTTGAAGTTGTAAGTTGTGATTTGTCAATGAAGAATAAAATTGATAACTGAACACTCAAAACTCAGCACGGGCTAAACGCCGAGCTAACGCTAACAAAACTCAGTACTCAGTACTAAATTAGGTGAGTGATTACAACTCGAGGTCAAGTTAGGAATTGAGGGAACATGGCGGAAATATCTGCAAAACTCGTCCAAGAGCTACGCCAAAAAACTGGTGCTGGCATGATGGACTGCAAAAAGGCGCTGATAGAGACTGATGGCAATATAGAAGAAGCCATAGACTGGCTACGGAAAAAGGGCATCTCTAAAGCGGGGGGAAAAAGCGATCGCATTGCGGCGGAAGGTCTAGTAGACACTTACATTCAGCCCGAAGGTCGAGTGGGTGTACTCATAGAAGTCAACTGCCAAACCGACTTTGTTGCTCGTAACGAGGCTTTTAAAGCTTTAGTTAAGAATCTAGCAAAGCAAGCAGCGACAGCTGATAGTGTTGAGTCTTTGCTGGCTCAACCCTATATTGATAATGAAAGTGCGACTGTAGAAGAATTTATCAAGCAAACCATTGCCACCCTTGGTGAAAACATCCAAGTGCGCCGCTTTGTTAATTTTGCAATAGCAGAAGGCACACAAGGTGTAGTAGACAGCTACATTCACACTGGCGGTCGAGTTGGTGTATTAGTAGAACTGGGTTCCCAAACTGAATCAGTGGCTACTAATTCAGAGTTCCAAACCTTGGCACGGAACACTGCAATGCAAGTTGCGGCTTGTCCCAATGTCGAGTATGTGAGCGTAGACCAAATCCCCGCCGAAATTGCCCAAAAGGAAAAAGACATTGAAATGGGCAAGGATGATTTGGCGAACAAGCCTGAAAACATCAAAGAAAAGATTGTTCAGGGACGGATTGAAAAACGCCTGAAAGAATTGACTTTGCTCGATCAGCCTTACATTCGCGATCAGAGTATTTCCGTGGAAGACTTGATAAAGCAAGTGAAGGCACAATTAGGCGAAGAGATTCAAGTGACTCGCTTTGTCCGTTATATATTGGGCGAAGGCATTGAAAAGCAAGAAATCAGCTTTGCTGATGAAGTCGCTGCACAAATGGGCACCAAGTAATATTAGTCATTGCTCATTGGTCATTAGTTATTAGTCTTTACCAAGGACAAATGACGAATGACTAATGATTCTTTAAAAAGCAGGTCAGGTTATTTGCTTGGCCTGTCTTTTATTTAGTAAAAGACGTGAAATATCGCATTTAATTTAAAATATAAAATTCTCTGAAAAGTTCTCCTAAAATAAGTTTGTACATTTGTACTATGTAATGGTTCAGATGGGCAAGAGCGAAAAAATATGGCAAGAGCAATCGAGCGAATTGAGCAGGATATTGCAGCACTCCAAGAAGCGATCCGGGCGATCGCGATCGAACTACAAAGCGCTTATGCTAGTTATCTAAATACCTTGGGGCTAGCTGTACGCAAACAGTTGATTCTCGCGAGTTACCACCTCTGTACCCAAGGATATCCCGAAAACTTTTTGCATTTGTCATTGAATCAGCGCCAACAATTGCAACAAGCCATCCGCAAGTTGGGTGAACTCGCAGCTGAACAATTGCTCATTTATCTTACAAGTGAAGAATCAGGGGAAGATGAGGGAGATGAGATGGATGAGGAAGATGAGGGAGACGATATGGATGAGGAAGTAACACCCTCTTCATCTTCACTATTTCTTGACACTTCTAATTCTCAGTATCTCACTGCCAACACCTCCGATCCTATAGAACTGGCAAGATGGCAACAGAAATTAGAAGAGGTTGCGCAAGATATACTGAAAAAACTTTCGCATGATGCTAATCTTTTGTTACAAAAAGCTGGAGTATTGCCGAAAAAATTACCAGAACCGATTTTAGCAGCAGCGGCGGCAGCATCAGAAGCATCTGCTGAGGTCATGCCAGGGCCACCCAATTTATTAAACTTAGTAATTGAAATTGAAAATGAGCAACAGTCAGAAGATTCTGGACTGACTCAAATTATGGCTATTAACCTGCGGCTAGGAGAAATTGAATTTGCTGATGTGACACTTTCCTCCGATCGCAAGCGAATCCGCAGTATTTTAGTTCAGCTAAACAAACTAGGACGAGAGTATAAAAAAAGGTATAAAGAAAAAGCGATCGCTGAAGCTGAAGCTGCATGGCGCGCTAGTTGGTTTGAATAAAGTTATGAGTTATGAATTATGAGTTATGAGTTATTTATTCTTAACTCCTAACTCCTAACTCCTCACTCCTAACTCCTCACTCCTAACTCTGCTGACCAATGACTAATGAAAAACCAGATTGGATACGATTGCACAAAGCCTTGGCAATAGAAGCTGAACGTGGCTTTACAGACTTGATGGGCAGAGAATACCGTTTCAGTGAATTTCTAAGCTTAACTTTGGGCAAATTCCCAACAGGCTTACCCCACACTGAACGCCGCCGTTGGCAAGGATTAGCGGTGCAATTTGCTAGTTATCCACATCTAGCACTGGAAGAAAGGCAGCATTTAGTAGCAGAGACTCGTAGGTATCTTTCCCAACTACAGCAAGAGGATCAGGGGGAGCAGGGGAAGCAGGGGAGCAGGGGAGCAGGGGAGCAAGGGAAAACTTATCAATCCAAAATCCAAAATCCAAAATCTAAAATTATCTCTGAGGTGAGTCGGAGACTTGCACCGAAAATTGAGCAAAAACTCAGTGATTTACCAGAAATAGGTTTTAAAAAAGCTGATAATTTGGCACGGCTTGGTTTACATACCGTCCGCGACTTGCTTTTCTACTATCCTCGTGACCATATTGATTATGCGCGTCAGGTGAATATCCGCGAGTTACAGGCGGGTGAAACGGTGACAATAGTGGCTACAGTGAAGCGTTGCAACTGCTTTACTAGCCCTAAAAATCAGAAATTATCAATTTTAGAATTGGTAGTAAAAGATAACAGCGGTCAAATCAAAATTGGTCGTTTTTACGCAGGTACGCGCTTTAGCAGTCGCGCTTGGCAAGAAAGTTTAAAACGCCGTTATCCAGTAGGTAGCATTCTGGCGGCCTGTGGATTAGTGAAAGAAAGTAAATATGGCTTGACACTGGATAATCCAGAATTAGAGGTTTTGGCAAGTCCAGGAGATACGATTGAGTCGCTAAATATTGGGCGGGTAGTACCAATTTATGGACTAACTGAGGGCGTAGTGGCGAATACAGTGCGACAGGCGGTAATTGCTGCTTTGCCTGCTGCGGCTAACCTGAAAGACCCTTTGCCAAGTGGTTTGCGGCAGAAGTATGGTTTGATGGAATTGAAAGATGCGATCGCTAATATTCATTTTCCCAGTGATAGCGCCGCCCTACAAGTTGCCCGTCGTCGCCTAGTTTTTGACGAATTTTTCTACCTGCAACTTGGGTTGCTGCAACGTCAACAGCAAGCAAGAGCGATTCAAACCAGCGCTATTCTTGTCCCGCGCGGTCAACTTGTAGAGAAATTTCACGAAATACTGCCTTTTCAACTCACAGGCGCACAGCAACGAGTTCTCAACGACATTCTCAACGATTTACAAAAACCTGTACCAATGAATCGTTTGGTGCAAGGTGATGTCGGTTCTGGTAAAACAGTCGTCGCTGTGTTGGCTATCCTTGCAGCAATTCAATCTGGCTACCAAGCGGCGCTGATGGCTCCCACAGAAGTTTTGGCAGAACAACATTATCGCAAGTTGGTTAGTTGGTTTAACCTCTTGCATTTACCAGTGGAATTACTTACAGGTTCGACTAAAGCTGCTAAACGAAGACAAATACATTCTCAGTTAGGAACTGGTGAATTACCTTTGTTAGTAGGAACCCATGCCTTGATTCAAGACCCTGTAAACTTTCAGCAATTAGGGTTAGTAGTGATAGATGAACAGCATCGCTTTGGGGTAGAACAACGGGCACGTTTGCAGCAAAAAGGCAATCAACCTCATGTGTTAACTATGACAGCAACTCCTATTCCTCGAACCTTAGCACTGACGATACACGGGGATTTGGATGTGAGTCAAATTGATGAGTTACCACCGGGACGGCAAAAGATTCAGACAACAGTATTGTCAGGTCAGCAACGCAACCATGCTTACGACCTGATCCGCCGAGAAATTGTCCAAGGTAGACAAGTTTATGTGGTTTTGCCCTTGGTGGAAGAATCAGAAAAATTAGATTTGCGATCGGCTGTTGACGAGCATCAAAAGCTACAGGAAAGTGTTTTTCCCGACTTTCAAGTGGGGCTGCTGCACGGTCGTATGAGTTCAGCCGAAAAGGATGAATCAATAACCAAATTCCGCGATAACCAAACGCAAATTTTGGTTTCTACTACTGTCGTTGAGGTTGGTGTAGACGTACCTAATGCTACAGTAATGCTCATTGAAAATGCAGAGCGATTTGGACTATCGCAACTGCACCAACTGCGGGGGCGTGTCGGTCGTGGCGCGGCTCAATCTTACTGTCTGTTGATGAGCAGTTCCAGAAGTCCTGATGCTCAACAACGGCTGAAGGTATTGGAACAATCTCAGGATGGCTTTTTCATCTCCGAGATGGATATGCGTTTTCGCGGGCCAGGGCAAGTGCTAGGAACTCGTCAATCTGGAGTGCCAGATTTTACTTTAGCGAGTTTGGTTGATGATGAGGAAGTTTTACTTTTAGCGCGCCAAGCAGCGGAAAAAATAATAGAGATGGATGTTACTTTAGAGCGTTGGTATTTGATGAAAGAAGAGTTGAAGTATCGATATGAGCGATTGATGGGTGGAGCGATTTTGACATAATATATTTTAATATCTATAAGCAGATAAAAAATCAAAGAATTAAAAAATGAAGATTAAAAATTTTATTAATTATCTTCTTGTTATAGAACCATTATTAGACATTATATTTTTATCTATAATTTTTCTTACTCCTATACTTCTTGTTAATTTTATCAATTTCAAGCGGCTTGCAATTTTATTAGGAGGAATATGTTTTCCTGTTGGAGTGATACTTGATGCTTTTTTGAATTGTCTAAAAACTCAACAATTTTGTAACAGTGAAACTTACGAAACTGGGCCGATAATATTTTGTTTCATCTTAGGTTGTATTTATAGCTTCATTTCCCTTATAACTTCTAAGGCAATCAAAGAAATAATGAATAGGAATAATAGATAAAAGAAATAAGATGCGTTTTCTCTGATTCCCTGTTCCCTATCACCTATTCTCTATTTTTAATCACGATGGTTGCTGCATTTGAGCATAGGCTTCATAGACACCCTTAACGTTATACCAGTTGAGAAAAATTCGGGCAATTTCTAAAGCCAATTGAGGTTTGCCTAAATTAATTAGCCATTGCAACAACGGAGCCATTGTGCGTTCATTCAGCGCACCATTAAGTGACAAAATCCCCCAAAGTAACCGGTGCAGCCAAGTCATTTGAATCATCATTCGCACTTCCCATGTGGGATGCTTTTGATAAAACAAAACTCCCATACGTCCGCGTTGAATTTCTTGGTCAATTAATCGGGGAATTTGCTCTAAGTTAAATGCTGGATGCCAGTGATATCCTACGGCTTCTGGACATTTAATTAGTGTCAAACCTAGTTTTTTCAGCCGCACACCTAATTCTAAATCTTCCCAGCCATAGAGTTGAAAACTAGTATCAAAAAGTCCCGCTTTATCTAGCCAATGTTTAGAAATTGCTACATTTCCCGTAGCAAAAAAAGCTGCTGAAAAATCTGTGACTTTGTAAGGTTCAGCAGTTGGGTTGTTGAAATTGCAAGTATTAATAACTGCACCGTAAGTAAAAAAGCGATCGCTCGCCAATTTCTCTTTCCCCTTTACTAGTGCTTCAGCATGAGCTTGCAGGAAATTCTTCAGCACTACTAAATCGCTATCAATAAAGATAATTGTGTCTCCCTGCGCCTGTTCTACTCCCAAATTTCGAGCCGCAGCTGGGCCAGCATGATCTTGTTGAAACCATCGCACATGGGGAAACTCTTCTTTGTGTGCTGCCAACCACTCCAATGTGCCATCAGTAGAACCATCATCTACCAAGACAATCTCGTAATCAGTAACTGAATTTGGCTGACTTAACTCCTGCAACTCCAAGGCGCGGAGGCACTTTTCTAAAATCGGTTGGCGATTATAAGTCGGTATCACAACGCTGAAAAACACAGTCTCACCCACAACACTATTGATTTATCCATCTCCAGGATAGGACAGATGGGGCGCTGACACTGTTCCTTACTTGATTTGGGCTAAGGAAATAGTAAGAGGTGATAATTTTTAGTTAATTCATTTATAACCTCAGCTTAATCATTTTCAACTAAAGTAAATAATAAAATAATAATCCTTTTATTATTAATAATTTATTAGGTATTTAAAATACCAAAAATTCTTAAAAATTAGAGTTTATTTCTACTATTTTTTCCTGTCACACAGAGGAAAGTTGGATGTCTAAATTAAGTCGGAGAGAACTTTTAATATTTTTTGCTGGCAGTACTGGTGCTGCTATTTTGGGAGACAAACTCCTAAATACTTTTGCTAGAGTTGCAGAAGCAAAAACGCCCAGTATCAGCTTTACACCTGTACGCCTACCACATCCCCTACCAATTTATGAACAACAGAAAAATTTCTTGCCAACAGGAATTGGTCAGGGAGAAGTAGTTAATGCATCTGCGGATATTAAGTTAAGTAGCTATAACGTTATTGATGATGTGGTAGTACCGCCAGAGTACGAACGTTATGTAATTGTCAGTTGGGGCGATCGCGTCTTTCCCAACAAAGATGATTATTTCGGTTATAATAACGATTTTACTGGGTTTATTCCCCTTGGTAAAACTGATAATGTCGGGTATTTATGGGTGAATCATGAATACATTAGTTTTCCATTTTCTAGTTTAGTAGTAGAAGATTCATCCGAGCTGAAAGGACTGCCCGACGCCTTTGAAAAGGTAATTGGTTGGACTTTACCCTCTAGCAAAAATATTGAAGTTGAAGGTGAATTTTTATATAATCAAGGCGGTTCAATTGTTCGTATCTCTCGCCAGAATAAGAATAAACGTTTTGCTGTAGTCAAAGATGCCAAAAATCGCCGCATTCATGGTCTTTCTGGGTTAGGAATCAATAGCCAACGCAATGATGATTACAAAAGTATCACAGCTTGGGGAAGCCGCAACCACCAAAAAGGTGACAAAAATTATTTAATTGGAACTGGCCCGGCTGCAACCCAAGTTTTTAATCTTTCTTCTGATGAATTGGGCAACAAAATGATTGGTACAGCTTTCAACTGTTCTGGCGGTAAAACTCCTTGGGGAACAATTTTATCTGCGGAAGAGAACTTCCAAAATAGCGTTACAGAAGGAGTCAAAGCTAATGGTACTCAGACAGATTATACAGAGAAAACTATCGGCAAGACTTTTGGATTAGTTGGCGAAAAATACGGCTGGATTGTCGAAATTGACCCCAAAAATCCGAAATTTCGCCCCCGCAAACACACTTCCTTGGGTCGTTTTCGCCATGAAAATGTTGCCCTGCGTGTTGAAAAAGGCAAAAAATTGGTTGCTTACTTGGGTGATGACAGACGGGGGGGACACACTTGGAAATTTGTCAGTGCAAACACTATTTCTTCACCAACGAGTAAAACTAACAGTAGTTTATGGGAAAATGGGACTTTGTATGTTGCCCGTTACAATCCAGACGGTACAGGTAAATGGATACCGTTACTTTTAACTACTGCTACCAATCCAATTACGCCGACAGTTCTATCTTCTGTAGAATTTGCTGCGTTGCAGAAAGTACAAAAAGAAGGTCTTTTACCACTACCAAGACGTAATGGCATTGCAGGTGAAACCAAAGATGGTGGTACATTTAAATGCGATCGCACCAACGAAGCAAAAGCACTACCTGATTATCAAAATAAGAAACTCTCTGACTTCTACTCTAGCCAAGGTGCTGTTCTGAGTGATGCCTTTTTAGCTGCAAACTTAGTTGGGGGAACTCCCACAGCGCGTCCCGAAGATATAGAAGTGCATCCAACCACCAAAGAAGTATTCATTGCCTATACTGATGGTGCGCCGGGAAGCGATGGTTATCCTGATTCGCGGATTTTTCAAGTTGCTAAGTTAAGTACAGATGCCAAGGCGACGCAGCAATCAGGAGGACTGTACAAAATTATTGAAGATAGTGCTGATGCCACAGGTTTAACTTTCCGGTGGCAGAGATTTGCCCAAGGCGGCGAAGCCGGTTCAGTTAATGGTGCTGGTTTTGCCAACGTTGATAATCTAGTTTTTGACAATCAGAGAAATGTTTGGGGTGTCACAGATATGTCTACCGGCACTCACAACGGTTTTGATGTAGGTGCTGAAGGTAAGCAAACCAAAATCGATCATACAGTTAGTGGTAATGTTTCTGATTTTACCGGAGTATTCGGTAATAACTGGCTGTTTTATATCCCGACCAGTGGTGCAAATGCCGGACAGGTAATACCATTTGCTCACGGGCCAGTGCGTTGCGAGATGACTGGGCCAAGTTTTGTTGGAAATACACTGATTATTTCAGTACAACATCCTGGTGAAGATTGTCCAATTAACGATGGCACAATGCTAAGTCGCAGCATTGAATTACTAGATTTGAATGGTAGTACATTTAATCAAACTCGAAGTTTACCTCGTGGCAGTAGTTGGCCAAGTAATATCTCAAAAAATGATGGTGGTAAGGAGGAAGCTACAGGTATTCCCCGACCATCTGTAATTGGTATCCGCCCGAAAAATTCTCGCAGTAAGTTTATTTAACAAGACAGCATTTTGAATTAAGTTTTGAACTAAAAAGTTACACGTTGCATCTCTAAAAGATGCAACGTAACTTGTATAAAATTTTTGTAAACTTATTTCAATATTTACAGTAAGTTATGTTTTGAGTTGGGGTGTAGGCGTAGCCCTCACACATAGCAATTCTATCTAAGAGGTTGTTTAAAAGTGGTATGTTGTGATTTTAATCGAATTATTACCCCCCTTAATCCCCCCTTATAAATGCGGGAAACAAAAAAATCCGGTCCCCTCACGCCACTTGCTTCAAGTCGGCAGAGCCGCCCAACGCAGTGGCTCCCCTTTATAAGGGGAGGGTTAGGGTGGGGTAATAATATTTAATACATCAATCATGACTTTTCAAATATCCTCTAAGCTGTGAAAATGAACAAATCACCTTTTCTGCAAAATGCCAAGAAAAGAAAAAGAAGATTTCACATCTAATTTAGGATTGCTATAGTTGCGATCAGGCATGGAGATTTGCTTGTTCCTGCAACCACGGATCTACAGGTTGTCCATCTTTGCGGCGTAATTCAATTTCCACAACCATCACTTCTTTGGAACCAGGAGGTGCAGGTTTTTTATGGAAAATAATGTCATAATCTTCTGGATTGTGTTTACGTTCTTTCAACCATTCCTGTACCTTGGTTGTGGCAAATAATGATTGCCCTTGCTCAAACATTCGGGTAATCTGCAATTGTAGTGTGTAAGGATTTATGCGACCCATTTTCTACCGCCTTTGTTAAGTTAATTTGAGGACAAGTAATCTGCTTACCGGAGATAATCTAATGTTAATGCGAAGTAACCACATCTGACACTTACCATATAGGTATAACTTACAGTTTCAACACCTTGTTATCTGTAAGAACAAAGTCCGAACCTTCTTTGGTGGATGATCTAAGAAAGCGTCTATCATTTTGCAATTTGTCTTCCACTAGTTGAGAAATTACTATTTGTACTGCTTGATTTTCACCATCTTTAGCAGCAGTTACAACTTAATAATGTTATAATAGTACCTCAAAAAAATTGTCACAAACTTAACTGCACTCTACTACTAAAGTTGTACGTACACTAAGGACGAGGAAACGGATTAGTGAAGCATTGCTCAGAATTTTACACTGCCTTTACAACATTTAACTACTTAATTCTGTTATAGATTGGAAAGAGGCACGCCGCTTCAAAAACTGACCAACAGACGCAGATAGTTGTTATGCAGAGCAAAAATCAAGCTGTTTTCGCTTTAATTGTAAAAAGTACGATTGTATTTTTACCCTTATTGTTATTCGTTGGAATCGCCAGTGGACAATCTGCACCATCACCCAACCCAGCACTAACTCCGACTCCGGTGTTATCGAATTCAGAACGGGAAGAGTTAGCACGACTACGAGCAGAAAAACGAATTCAACAGCAAGTCCAGTCTGATTTTAAAAGCACTTTTAACCGCACAACTATTTTACTCGATGTTTGGCTAGTTATACTAAGTCTCTTTCCAGTCGCAGTCATTGCTTTGTTATGGCTGTTGCGACGGGTGATAATCCGGGAAATTGTTGATAGGGCAATGCAACAAGTCCAGGGAATGGAAAAATTACAAAATCAGCTAACCACCGTTAAACAAGAAGCTGAAAATGTTATTCAAGAAGCAAAAAAAATAAATTATGAGTTAGAACAGGAAACGACTGCTTTACAACAAAAAATTAAAAATGAACAAGAAAATGTATCTATTCTGATATCCGATCTAGATTTAGCTAAAGCGCAGGTATTAAGTAGATTAGAAGCGGAACTAAAAAAATCTCAAGAAAATATAAAAAATTTAGAGTCTAAATTTGCTTCGGGGTTATCTAAATTAGAGTTTGATGCTCAACAACAAAAAGATATAGCACTGGAGAATTTAAGAAAATTAGCATCTACGATCGCAGAAGAACTGTCTAAGTTAAAGTTAGGTGTGCATCAACAGCAAGAACTAGCCGTTACTGATTTAGAAATATCAAAGTCTGAGTTCATATCTCAACTTTCTGGATGGCAGTCTGATGCTCAACAGCAAAAAGATATAATTTTTGAAAGCTTAACACAATTACAGTCAGAGTTTGTAGAAAAGTTATCCGAATTACAGGTAGATGCTCAAAAGCAAAAAGAGATTGCCTTTGACAGTTTAACTATATTTGAGCGGGAACTTAAATCTCAATTATCGGAATTACAGGTAGATGCTCAAGAACAAAAAAATAAAATTATTACAAATTTAGAAGTATTGCAGTCAGAATTTAAATTTCAATTATCGGAATTACATGTAGATGCTCAAAAATCCAAAGAGCTACTCATTGAGAATTTAGAAAAATCTGGTTCTGAGTTTAGTTCGCAATTCTCAGAATTACAATGGAATGCCCAACAACAAAAAATTCTCATTTTAGAGAAGTTAGAAAGATTAGAAACTGAATTTGACTCTCAACTCTCTGAGTTACAATTAGATGCCGAAGAAAGAAAGGATCTGATTCTTCAAGAACTATCTGAAATTACGCCGGAATCCATTCTAGAGGTGGTAAATTCTGAAGTTGAAGAAGAAATACAGGAACAGCCGCAACAATCAGAATTCACTGCTGATGAGTATGTAAAACAGGGAGACGATCTGTTTTCTCAAAGACGCTATGAAGATGCGATCGCAGCTTACAACCAAGCAGTTAAAATCCAACCTGATGAACCTGTGAGTTGGTTAAAACGTGGTCTAACTCTGGGAAGATTAAAACGCTACCAAGATGCGATCGCATCTTACGAACGAGCGATTGCGATTCAGCCAGATTATCATCAAGCTTGGTGCGATCGCGGCGTTGCTTTTGGTAACTTACAACAGCATCAGCAAGCCTTTGACTCATTTGATAAAGCTACACAAATTAAACCCGATGATGCCGTTGCCTGGTTTAATCGCGGTCTTTCTCTAGTAGCATTAGAACAATACGAAGAGGCAATCGTCTCTTTTGATAAAGCGCTAGAATTCCAACCCAATTCTCCCAAAATCTGGGATAAACATGGTTATACATTAGTAAGATTAGGACGCGATGATGAAGCGATCGCTAGTTTTAACAAAGCCTTAGAAATTAAGCCAGATTATGCCAGTGCTTATTACAACAAAGCAGCCTGTTACGCACTGCAAAGACAAATTGACCGATCTCTGTTAACTTTACAACAAGCGATTGAACTTAATCCCAGGTATAAAGAAGACGCAGCAAGTGACCTAGATTTTGATGATATTGCCGACGATGAACGCTTTAAGTTGTTAGTTGCAGAATAGAATGTCAATTGTCAATTGTCATTTGTCATTTGTCATTAGTTATTCTCTCCCTGCTCCCTGCTCTTTGCTCCCGTGCTCCTCTGCTCCCCTGCTCCCGTGCTCCTCTGCTCCCCTGCTCTCCACACCTGGGTTATGTTCGCTAGACATGGCCTTGAGTTTAGATGTAAAAGAATCAGAGCGATCGCTTGTTTCGGGGGTAAATTGCCCGATTGGGGCATGAATAGGAGCAGGCGGGAGCAGTTTTGGCTGTCGTTGATGATGGTTTGGTGACGGGAAAGGCACTGGACTTTCTTGTGAAGTTTGCCTCTGGCTGACAGCAGATAATCGCTCAAGGGTTGCCGAAGAGGTAAATTTCCCAGAAAGCGGAGACTTCAAGACAGTTTTATTGTCTCTATCTTCCTGCTTTCCTTCTTCTTCACTCAAAGATGTCTTTGGTTGATAACTTTTCAGTTGGAGAATTGCAGTATTGCTGTGTTGATAGCCGTTGCGAATCTTAGCTGGTGGTAATTGAGGACTTGTCACTTGCTCTACAGTGGGTTTTCTCTTGGCTGGCGGTAAAGCTGGCGCAGCCGATGACGTTAAGTTTTGAGGAAACTTGCTACAAATCATCCGTTCAAATTCCATGTTGAAATGATATGTAGCCTGATCCCGGCGCTGCCAAAATACTAAAATTTGCTGCACAGAAACCGCTTTATAACGACCTTGATATAGTGCCTCAATCACTGCCAAGTGTAGCCAATTAAGGGGGTATTGCGTTTGCCAACGCTCAACTAGCTCATTGGCACTATACCCACCGAGATCGAAACTATAGTTAATTAATAAAGCGATCGCCAAGTTGGCAGAGGTGTCTGGAAGTGTTGTTAACATGAGGCTATTAGCTTTAGGCAATAGGTCTAAGATTTGTCACCCACCGCATATTAGCCTAGCGTGCTTTTAACTACATGGTTTATTTTTCCAAGAGTTGCCGAGCCGATAGGCAGTGTTCCTTATTCTACTTGCCAACTTCTAGAATGCAACCCCACATAGACTGATTTAATCGCAGATGTTCGCCCAATAGCGACTAATGCCTGATAAACCATCGCTGCAACTTCAGCGCGTGTTGCAAAACGTAAAGGTGCAAGTACTTTCGGATCTGGATAGTTGACAACTATTCCCCGTTGTGTAGCACTAGCAACGGCTGTCCGGGCGTAGTCGGGAATGGTATGACGATCGCTATATACTTCTACAACACCGCTATCAATAGCTGGTAATCCCAGTCCGTTTACTAAGGAGACAATCACCTGTAGCCGCTGCACACCTCGATCGGGGCGGAAAGTGCGATCGCTAAATCCGCCAACAAAGCCACCGCTAGCCGCGATTTGGATAGCGCTATAAGCCCAAAAATCCTTGGGTACATCCGTAAAATCAGGTGCGGGGATTTTGGGAAATGGGTTAAAAGCGATCGCAACCATTGCTGCATACTGGGCGCGAGTCATGGGTTTATCTGGCTGATAACTATCATCGGCAAAAGCATGAGTTAAATCCATCCTCGCTAATGCCTGAATAAATGGTTCTGCCCAATGTCCGTTTAGTTCGGGAGAGGCGGGGAAGGGGGGAGGGGGAGACAAGGGGACAAGGGGACAAGGGGGCAAGGGGAGTTTTTGAGGTGGGGATTCTGTCGAGGTATCAGAGAAACTGGTGTTAACCGTTACTCGATTGGTTGGGAGTAATTCTACCATGCCCTTAACTAGAGCAGGATTTAATTGATTACCTACGGAAATTAGCTTTTGTGTAGTGGCATTATATAAATCAAATTCCCTATGATCCCGAAAAATATTATCACCTGGATCTTCGCTATTACCTAAATCTGGGACTGCATTGCCATTGACTAATAAACCACCTTGGGTATTTTTAGTAATCAGATTTTGACGCAGCACAGGTTGGGCATTACGAGAAAGTGCGATCGCTGTGCGATTTTCTGATAACTTGTTATTGGCGATCGTTGGAACGGCAAAGTCACTAATTGCTATACCTAAAAGGTTTCTTTGAAATACATTCTGTTGTACTTCTCCCTGGCTATGACCTGCCATTACTAACCCGCTAGCAGTATTTTGTACAAATATGTTATCTAAAATTGCGGGTTTGGCAGTACCAGTGGTAAACACACCTTCCCGCCCACAGTTGCTCAAAGTATTGTTACTTAAAGTAGGTGCAGCCGATTCAATCCAGATACCAGTACCTTTAACTGAGGGATTGGTGACAGTTACACCTAAAAGACTGGCATTATCTACCAAGAGCAGCGTAATATTTTGTATACCAAAACTGGGACTTTGATACTCACCACTCCCGGAAATTACAATCCCTACACCTTTGTTAGCTTCATTACCTACCACTGTCACTCCTCCAGGTATGATTAGTGGAAACACCTCACCACTAGCGGCGTTGTAAGTCCCCGACTCCAGATAAATTATTGTCGGGATTTTGGTTACTTTTAAAGCACGGGTGAGGCTTTTAAATGGACTCAACCGTGAACCAGTATTGCTATCATTCCCTGTCATAGGGTTGACATAGAGTGTGACGATGAGGGTAGAGTTCACCATTGATAGTTGAGAGTCAATTGTTTTAATTATGACAATCGTAAATAACACTACTTGTAGCAAACTTTTTCACAGTAATATCCTTGTGTATAAAAAATATATCCATCTGACTTTTTCTGGCAAGCAGATCGTGTGTACACACAAGTTATAGACTTCCAAATAAAAAAATATCCAACTATTTATTGTGGGGTGGGCGTCTCGCCCGCCCAGTAACCAAAGGCGTGCAAGATGCCCGCCCCACAAGATTGGATAATTTATTTCTTGGAAGTCCCTTATAGACTTTTATGCAATATTCCAAGTTCTCATCTCGATGGTATTGTCAGCTGCAACAAAGGCATTGTCAGTTAAAACAATGCCTTTGCAACTCAAAAAGACTGGTGTGTAAACTGTAGCGCCTGTGCAGAGAAGATTAAGGGATGACATTATCATCCAGAATAGTTCCTTCTATATTGGCTCCAGACAAATTTGCTCCGCTCAAATTTGTCTGGTTTAAATCTGCTTGAGTGAGATTTGCCTGGGATAAGTCAGCTACAGTTAAATCTGCACCACTTAAATCCGCTCCATCTAGATTTGCTGCTATCAAGTTTGCTTCTTGCAAATCCGCCTCACTCAATTTAGTTTCAATCAATTTAGCAACCGTCAAATCAGCGTGACTCAAATTAGCTCCATCCAAAATCGCTCCATCCAAAATCGCTCCATCCAAAATAGCTTTGCTTAAGTTGCTATTACTGAGATCCGCATTGCTCAAATCTGCTCCATTTAAATCTGCTTCAATCAAACTAGCGTTGGTTAAATTAGCGTGACTCAGATTAGCTCCATCTAAAATTGCTCGATCTAAAATTACGCCACTGAGATTGGCTTCTCTTAAATTGGCCTCGCTCAAGTTGACGCCAGTAAAGTCTCTGACACCTGCGGCATAGTTTTTCAGGAGTTGATCTGCTTTCATATCTGTCGCTGTGCTAAGGAACGTTTAACTAATTCGTAATTCGTAATTCGTAATTCGTAATTTTTGAATGTAATTAGCTTTTATATATACGTGGCTTTATTTCAGTTTGGGTGTTTAAATAAGTGTCTGAAATAGTCTTTAATTACGAATTACGTTAGCGCAGTAGTAGCTAGTCTGCAAGAAATCGATTATGAATAATTTTGGACTATCCAGACTAACACTAAATCCCCAGCACGCGCTACGGAGGATTAGTGTGATGAATCAAACTAGAGTGGATATTGAATCAACTTTGTCTAGACTAGCTATTTTTAACTACTACCGCTACTACCTAGAGTTGTGAATTAATTTCATACTTGGGAGGGATGTTGCTCACCTTAAAAGTTTAAGCATTAACGTGAGTTCGACGAGTGCTATTTTGACCTCTCCCCCAGCCCCTCTCCTACCAGGCTACAGTGTACACACAAGTCTGAAATAGCTTACTCATCTGGGTTTTTGCGTCACTTTTACCCCACCCTAACCCTCCCCTTGCAAAGGGGAGGGAACCGGATCTTTAATCTCCCCCCTTTGCAAGGGGGGATTAAGGGGGGTAAATCCGAGGTTTGCGCTTCATTACCAAGATGTGTGTACACAGAAGCTCCTACCAGGAGAGGGGAGCAAAAAACCCTCCTTACTCGTTACTCCTCCCTCTCCTTACCCAGACGCAACGCGTTCGCCTTTTAGGAGAGGGAGGTTGTCCGGGAGAGGTCTGTCGAACTCACGTTAAGCATTAGTGCAAAGCGATCGCTATACTCAATTGTGGTGTTCGTCTGCTAAAGGTTATGGCAAAACCAATTCCTATTATTTTGCAGATTATAATTCTTACGACTGAAGCAGATAGTTCATGTTTCCCCACCAACCACTACATCTCGAATTCGGAGGCTAGGGCCACCACAACCCACTGATAAGCCATTTTGTCCTCCCTTACCACAACCGCCAGATTCATCCCAATAAAAATCATCACCAAGTCCCTCAATATCCGCTAAAGTTTGGAATACATTTCCCGAAAGCGTCACATCTCGCACAGGTTCAGCAATTTTGCCGTTCCTAATCATCCACGCTTCCCCAGCACTAAAGGTGAACATTTCCCCATTTGTCATCCCACCCAACCAATTACGGGCATAAACTCCTTCTTTGATATCGGTGAATAAGTCTGCAACTGGTGTTTTACCCCGTTCAATCCAAGTATTTGTCATCCGCACAATGGGAGTAAAGTGATAGTTGAGACACCGGGCGTTACCCGTAGGCGCTTCCTCCAATTTGCCAGCAGTTTCACGAGAATGTAAACGTCCCACTAAAACTCCATCTTTAATTAGTTGAGTAGTAGTAGCTGGTGTGCCTTCATCGTCGTAAAAATAGCTACCGCGATGTCCCTCTGGAGCCGCACCATCAAAAATTTGCAGTTCTTCTGGGCCAAACCGCCGTCCGATGGTCATAACTTCCAGCAGATCGGGGTTTTCGTAAGCCATATCAGCCTCAGAAAGATGTCCGAAGGCTTCGTGGACAAATAAACCCGTGAGAATTGGGTCAATGACTACAGTGTAAGTATTGCCTTTGACCGGTGGTAGAGATAAAGCGGCGATCGCTCTTTGAGCAGCATCTTTTACCTGTTCATCCAAACTAGTTAAATCTTCGTAAGCTTTGCGAGAGCCAGTAGTTTCCCGTCCAGTTTGTACGGTTTCGCCATTTCTGGCGGTGGCGGCAAAGCGCATTTCCATATCCACCCAAGATTGCTCGATCGAAGTACCTTCAGAAGTAGCAATGATTACTTTTTGGGCACTATCACCGTAACGCACCGAGGTAGTGGTAATTCGGCGATCGACGCTTTTAAGCAATTGCGCATAGCGATCGCACAATTGTTTTTTCTGCGAGAGTGGGATATTTCGGGGATCGGTACCTTTTAGGGGTAGAGTGCATACTGCTTGCACTGGGTCAATGGGTGCAAGTAAAGTTTCTTCATTACCAACCATCCGCGCAGCTGCGATCGCTTCTTCTATGCGATCTTCGATTGTTGCCAGTTGGTTAAAGCAGCTCAACCCCCATCCGCCTTTATAACAAGCGCGAATATGTCCACCAATGGAGATGCCTTCACTGAGAGTTTCTACCTTGTCGCCACGCAACAAGATATCAGTCCCTTCTGCTTCTTCAAGGCGAATCATTAGATAATCTACACGCTTAGAGTAGCGGGCGATCAGGTCAGAAAGTAAATTTTGTGCGTCAGTAAGTGTAGTCGGCATTTCCAATTAGTAACAATGACGAACTGCATTTATTTTGCAATTATTTGGGGAATTTCTGCTAATCAATTATTATGAGGAGACTGGGTACTGAGGGAGATGAGGCAGTGGAAAAGCAGAAAAGAAATTGCAGTAAGTTTTTCCTCCGTACCCCTTTGCACCTCTGCTTCTTGTGCCTAATCTCCAATCCCCAATCTTGAGTTACGGTGGGTAAGAACTCAATGATGTGCTAAGATAATCAAGTGAGAATAAAATTCGGTTACATTCTTTGTTTTTAGTATTGACAGGCTTTTTCCTTTTGGTCTTAACAAACTTGCCTCCGAAATCTAAATCTCTACACACCTATGATTTTGGAGATAATGCATGTCAATTTATGTAGGTAATCTATCCTACGAGGTCACACAAGAAGACCTCAATTCTGTTTTTGCCGAACACGGTACTGTAAAACGGGTTCAGTTACCTACTGACCGTGAAACAGGACGGCCACGCGGCTTTGCCTTTGTAGAGATGGGCACAGAAGCAGAAGAAACAGCTGCCATTGATGCTCTTGATGGAGCTGAATGGATGGGACGCGATCTCAAAGTGAATAAAGCGAAACCAAAGGAAGATAGAGGTGGTTCTTTTGGTGGTGGCGATCGTCGCGGTGGCGGTGGCGGTGGATACAATAGATCGCGCTACTAAGCTTTAAGATCAAAAATTAAGTTTTAACGTCTAAAGGGCAGAATCATTATCTGCCCTTTTTGCGCTCCGGTCTACTGGATGGCTTTAATTGCCCAGTACCAATTAAGTAGGAGATGATAAATGACCCAAGTATTTGTGGGCGAAAATGAAGGAATTGAGTCAGCTTTACGTCGATTTAAGAGGGAAGTCTCCAAAGCAGGCATTTTTCCAGACATGAGAAAGAATCGTCACTTTGAAACACCTTTGGAAAAACACAAACGCAAAGAAGTCGCAAGACACAAACAACGCAAGAGAAATTTCCGTCCTAATTAATAATTAGCGATACCTCCGGTTAGCGTAGCTAACCCACTCTCTCATTAGATTCTTAGCTGTCGAAAAGGCGATCGCTGTACTCCAAAGGAGAATCTAATGAGCAAGTTTTGAACTTCGGCAACCTTTCCTGATATCAGCTATCTATCAAAATCATTATAAATTTGTTGGAGTTACTGCTGTTTTATATTAATCAGAATTTCCAGGGTTAACTAATTAGAAAATCAGTCAAAAATATTCTTAATAATAAGCTGTACCCAATACTGCTTGGTTAAAGGGAAAAGGAGTGGAAGGCAAGATATATAAGGTTTTTTCCCTTTTAACCCTTTCCCTTTCCCCCAAAACCAGACATCAATTTCTTCTAAGCACGAGCACGTGTAATCTGAGCACTATCAAAGTCTTGTAGCCGAGTCATAGTTCCACTGTTCTTATCAACAATAAACACAGCATTAGGAGTCTCATATCTCATAGCTCCAAAGGCGAGGAGTTGACCTGTTGCAGAGCAAACTAAGCTTTGTAAGCCATTATTCCATGCTTGACCATTAAGTTTCAATTGTCCTAGTCTGATAGGCTTTTTTTGATTTGGATCTACCTGTACCAGAGTTGTCTCACCATACTCACCAACTACAGAGCTATAAAGTATTCCATCTGGACACTCAGCTAGATTGCTGATCCGCTCATCCTCCAGGAATTTAACCTTACTAATAAAACTTATCTCTCCTGTTTGAAGGTCAATATCTACCAATTTGATTGGTGGTGTCCCGTTCTTCTTACCTACTAAACCAATGAGCCGCCCATCGTTAGTACCTAGCAAGCTTCCAAGCTGTTGATTTGGTTTAAGTCCTGAGAGTATCAAAGTTCTTACAGGCGTACCCAAAAATGTAATACGAGTAAATGTCGCCTGTCTCCGACTAATCGCAACCGGAGTAATGGCTACAACAAGTGTGCCATCGCTTAAAGAGGTAAAACCACTCAATATCTCATTAGGCTCTAATAGAGGTGTACTTTTATCCGTAAGTACCTGAGCCTTTCCTGTCATTAAGGATTGCAAAACTAGTCCTACAGGCTTAATATCTGTGCTTACACTGTTTAGGGCAGTGTTCTCTACTAATTCAGTGGTGTTTACCTCTGTAATAGCCGTTTGGTCAATAGTAACGATCGGGCTAGAACCTATACCGACAATATTTACACTTGGTGTTTCTGCCAAGGCTTTCTTGGTTAGATAACTCAGTCCAGATACTACAGTTCCAGCAAGTGCCAACTGTCCAAACCGTCGACGTGATAGCTTGTAATTCATATTTTCCTTCCTAGAATTAATGACTTTTATTAGGTAGCGGTGCGAACATAAACAGATAAGGCTAATATATTTGCGTCCAGGTTGCTACTGAGGGTGTTCCATTGTTGTCACTAATAAAAAGCATGTACCAGCCCGGTGGTGCGATATTTCGATTGTTTATGACCGTGACCTTAACAGAAGTAGCGTTTCTAGAAATAATGGGTGCATCGACTAACCTTTGTTCTGTATCGCAAGAATGGGTAGTTGCCATTGGTCTAATAAAACTAACCCATTTAATATTCGCAGCTTGGGGTGTCTGAATCGTAAATTGCTGCCCGTAGGTCACTGTTTGAGGAGCGCTCCGAATAACTGGACGCGATCGCGACATATACGCAGGACTGTAGATTTCTAATCGCAGTTCATTGACCGTCCGTTGAGGGTTCCCTCCAGCTGCTGCGACCCTACCATCTGGTAGCAGCAAGGCCACCGAGTGATATACGCGGGGAACAGTTTGTTTAGCTACTACTGTCCAGGTATTTGTCGCTGGATTGTAGATTTCTGCTGGCAGCATTGCTTGTGTTGTGTCCTCATTCATTTTGCTACCATTGCAAACAAACACTGTGCGATCGGGCAACAAAACTGCACTGTGATGCATCCTGGCATAGTTTAACGGCTTTGCTGCTACGTAAGTTGGATTACTAGCTTTTAAATCGACAATATTTACCCTCTTGGTTGCTGTTTTACCACTACCTCCACCAAGAATCATCACCTTTTGATCTTGTGCAGGTGGTAAAAGCACACTGGCAGCTTGATCGCCAAAAGCTATGTCTTGCAGCCCTGTCACCACTTTTTCTGTAATGGATTGTGTAAATGTCTCTGGCAGGGTTAATATCCTTGGTGTCACTCCAGTAACACCCATCTGAGCACCTGAATAAAAGATTTTACCACTACTTAGTAAAAACAGATGTGCGTATGCCGGTAAGGCACTAGTTGTTGGAAAAGCGTTCCAACCATTTGGAAAGAAAGCAGAATAAATTTCTGGTTGTCTATTGAGCTTGCCATCTTTATCCGGCCCAGACACTGCTAAGACTCGACCGCTGCCTAGTGTTAACACAGTAGGATACCAGCGACCATTATTCATTGATAATATCTTGACCCATTTCTCAGCAATGGGATCGAACATCAGAGCATAGGGTGAACCATAAAATGGGTCATAGCGCAAAGTTCCACCTGCAACTAATAACTGACCATCAGGCCGGAAGGAGTGACCAGCGCAAAAAAGATCCATAGGTTGATTGTTACTATCCAATGGAGGCGCTTGACGGGAAAAGGTTCCCTTGTTTATATCCCAGACCACACTGTCATAGGGAGTATTTAACCGATTGGGATCGTTACCTGAGCCACAGAAAAAGAATATTTTACCAGTACGAAGTAGAGCCGCATGTATAGGTAGGATTGGAGCCTTGTACGACAATACTTGCCATTTATCTGTAGTAGTAGCTAGAGCAATGGAAGCCCCTAAATCTGTTGCCTCTTGGAGGTTAGTGTTGTTATTAGGTTGAGTCACTTTATTTACAAAAATTCCTACGTAAACTTCATTTTTCGTACTTTATTTTATTAATTGATTTCTTGATTTATATCTATACTTCTTTAGGCTTATTTAGCCTTAATATATGATGTTTTTCATAATCAGGAAATGTAAATTCAGCTGTTATCAATAGTAATTGTGCTATTAATCATACATCCTTTAGAGTATGTATATTAAGCCTTAATTACATTCCTACTCTCAATAATACTACATCTCATCCACGAAGTTTTCTTATAGGATATTTTCTCACAAGAGAAAATAAATATCTTTGGTTTTGCGGCCTAAATTGGTGAAATAAACGAAAATCTCTAGTCACTTTTAAATAATTAAATAAATTACTAAAAAGCTTGTATAGTAAGGGTTTTGTAGGTTCCAACTAGCAATATTAATTTGTGAATGTATATTAATCAAGAATAATTATCCAAGACCATCTTTATCCTACAACTATTTTATGTAGCGGATTACTTCAGCAACTGACCAAGCTTGAGCGATCGCTCCTCTGGGTGTGTGAGGTGAATCGCCATCAAAAATCTCAGAAATAGAACCAAGACAAGCATCAAAGAAAAAGTGATCGAGCAAGGGTTGCCAATCAAAAGGCAACGATTGTTGTGGATAAAAACGTTGCCAAGCCCGAATATACGGCCCAATTAGCCAAGTCCAAACAGTGCCTTGATGATAAGCGCGATCGCGTTGCTGTTGATTGCCCTCATATTTTCCTTTATATTCTGGATCTCCTGGATCGAGACTGCGAAGACCATAAGGAGTGAGCAAGCTGGTAGTTGCCAAATCTAATATCTGACACCCTTGCTGTTCGGAAAACCCACAATGGTGTAACGACAGTGCCAAAACGGCATTGGGACGAATTTGAAAATTCCGGCGATCGTCTGGTTCAATAGTATCGTACAGATAACCTAGCTGAGGATTCCAGAATTTTTGCAGTGAGGTTTTCATATGTTGTGCTTGGTTAGCATAACGCTGTGCTTGCTTAGTGAGACGCACTGGTGAGCCATATTCCATTTGGCTCAAGCGCTCTGCCCATTGACTCAGCCAACATAAAGCAGAATACCACAGTGCATTGATTTCCACTGGCTTCCCATAACGGGGTGTGACGGGGTGTGTCCCAATTACCACATCCATCCAGGTGAGAGCTACACCACGAGCATCCCAACTAACTAGTCCGTCGGTAGCATCGACCTGGATATTGAAATGTGTACCACCGACAAACGCTTTATAGATTTGCTGTACTACAGGGAATTGCTCTGCCAAAAAATCCCAGTCTTGGGTAGCTTCTAAATAAAGTCCTAAAGTTTCAATCCACCACAATGCCGCATCAATACTGTTATAAATTGGTTCGCCATTGAGATCGGGAAATGCATTCGCAATCAAACCGTGGCGACAATAATGCCCAAAAGTTCGCAATACTCCTTTTGCGAGGTCAAAACGCTGTGGAACTAATGCCAACCCCGGTAAAGCGATTAATGTATCGCGTCCCCAGTCATTAAACCAGTGATAACCAGCAATAACCGTAGGGCCTGCAATTGAGGCTCGATAGACGATAAAGCGATCGCTTGCTTTGAGTAGTTGTTGCCAGATTGGAAATTGGGCATAAGAGGCAGAGGTGCCAAGGGGAAAAGGGGCAGAGGGGAAAAACTTACTGCAACTTCTCCCCTGCTCCTTTGCCCCTCTGCCCCCCTGCTCCCCTGCCCCTCTACCCCCCTGCTCCCCTGCCCCTCTACCTCCCTCTCTCCATCCAAAAATCTGTGAGAGCCTTTCTTGCTCTGCCTCCACAGCTTCTGCGAAGGTTTTGACGGTGAGAACATCTGGTACTGAGTCGGGAAAACCTACTCGTGCTTCTAAAGTTACCGTATCTCCTGGTTGAAGTGTGACTATCAAGTAACCAGGACTGTGGAGGTCTTCTTTGTCGCCTAATCCCCGTTTTGTCTCCTCAGACAATCTATAATCCCAATACCAAACTGCATCTGGTTGATAATTTCCTTGTGTCCAGCGCAAGTGCCAAGGTATGCCGAAGCGCCCAGAATTGATTGCTTGTAAACAGACTTGCTGTTCCCCTAGCAATTGTGAAAACTGTAATTCTTGACTAGCAATCTGCTGGTGATGAAAGTCACGTTCTGCTATCAACAGTCGCAACCGTAAAATCGCTGTTTCAGTTCCCTCATAGCGATACTGGATTAAAATTCGATGGCAAAATTGGGGATTGGGGACTGGGGACTGGGGACTGGGGACTGGGGACTGGGGACTGGGGACTGGGCATTGGTTATAAATTATTCTTCCCTGCCCCTGCTCCCCTGCCCCCTGCTCCCCTGCTCCCCTGCTCCCCTGCCCCTGTGTCCCTTCGTCCCCAATCCCCAATCCCCAGCCTTCATTCCCCACCAAACCATAGGGCATCACCAATTGTCTGGTTAATTGCCAGTTATCTTGACCCCAAGTCCATTTAGGAACTGGGTTAATATCAAAACAGCGTAGCTGTTCATAGCCTGTTCGCTCAATCTGAGCGTTACCCCAAACATTTGTCCCCAGTGCCACAACGCGCCCTAATATTTCCAAGCTAGCTTCTAGGTGCGAAAACAGCAGAGTCCTTCCAGAAGGTGGGTTTGTGGCGGCAAACAGCCAACCATGATAAGTACGCGTGCGGACATCAGAAACTGTACCGCTGGCAAAACTTCCTAAGCCGTTGGTAAGCAACCATTCTCTTGTATCTAAATCAGACATTTGCTACTCAAAATCGTTATGAGTATGATATAGTCGTAACAGATCGTAATTAAACTGTGAGAGCGTGGATGGGTAAATTTTACTTGACCCAAATTCCAACGCTACTAAACCGATAAAGGAGAATTAGGTTAATGTCCCTTAATTATGGAACCGAAGGAAGCCTCCGCGTTGGTCAACAAGCTCCCGATTTCACAGCAACGGCTGTGGTAGATCAGGAATTTAAGACAATCAAACTTTCCGATTATCGCGGTAAGTATGTCATCCTGTTTTTCTACCCACTAGACTTTACCTTTGTTTGTCCTACTGAAATTACAGCATTTAGCGATCGCTACGAAGAATTCAAGAAAATCAATACTGAAGTCCTTGGGGCTTCGGTTGACAGTGAATTTTCTCACCTCGCTTGGATTCAAACAGATCGTAAGTCTGGTGGCGTTGGCGACCTGAATTATCCTCTAGTCTCCGACATCAAGAAAGAGATCAGCGCCGCTTACAACGTTCTTGACCCAGCAGCAGGCATTGCCTTGCGTGGTCTGTTCATCATCGATAAAGATGGTATTATACAGCACGCCACGATTAACAATCTAGCTTTTGGTCGTAGCGTTGATGAAACCCTGCGGACATTACAAGCAATTCAGTATGTTCAGTCTCACCCTGACGAAGTTTGCCCAGCTGGTTGGCAACCTGGTGATAAGACCATGAATCCTGACCCAGTGAAGTCTAAAGTCTACTTCTCTGCTGTCTAAATTTCGCTAGCTAAAAAACTCTAATCCAGCTTTTTGGAGTTGAAAGCAAAATCAATGAAAACCACAGATAAACAGAGATACACATTAAACAATGTCAACCTCCGTAAATATCTGTGGTTTTTTCTAAAATAGTATTTAAATAACCAAGGTTAAAAATATGTTGACTTCAACTGACTTTAGTGGCTTATTAAATGAGCGATTCTTCCGTAATTTTTTACCAGTTCCAGCTAGTAATCAACTCAGATTGGGAGTAGGAACACCTGACTTTCAATTGCCAGATATTACCAACGGAACTTTAGTAAAGTTGTCTGATTATAAAGGCAAACAACCAGTTTTACTTGCTTTTACTCGCATTTTTACCGAAAAGCAATATTGCCCTCTTTGTTTTCCTCACATCAAAGCCTTGAATAAAAACTACGAGCAATTCAAAAATCGCGGTATAGAAGTTTTAATGATTACTAGTACCGATGAAAGGCAAAGTCAAATAGTTGTCAAAGATTTAGGCTTAAAAATGCCACTTTTGAGCGATCCTAGTTGTCGAGTATTTCGTACATATCAAGCAGGGCAGGCACTGGGAGCGCCTTTACCAGCACAGTTTGTATTAGATAAAGAAGGAAAACTGCGCTACTGGCATTTATTTTCTTTTTTGGATCGTAATGCTAGTGTTGAGACATTGTTAGAACAATTTAATTGACTATAAATATTCAAAATAAATTGCGTTTAATGTTGAAAACTAGCTATTAGGAATTGGAACTCTTAAGATTTGAATGGTAATTTAGACCCTAATCATAATATCATCAAATCTTAATAGTTTCATTTGTTTGAAAAGTATTACGAATTACAAATTATCTTTGAGGATAATATTGAGGATTCGCAACTTGGGGCTGATAACCGTTTGTGGGTATTGTACTTCCCATGCCGTTAGGTACAGGAGTGGCAACAGGAGGCTGATAAATGCTCATGGGCGCAGTGCCTGTTGTAGCGTTAGGTAAAGCAGGATTCGCAACCTGGGGCTGATAACCATTTGTGGGTATGTTTGTAGTGGTGTTTGGCGTGACAGCATTCTGGCTAAACTCTTGGTAGGCTGCACGAGAAATTGAGCTAATCAATTTTTCGGCGCGAGGATCGTTTGCAGGACGTTGTACCATTACAGAGGCTATGTAGCGCTTGCCAGTTGGAACCACAATTAAACCTGTATCTGCCAACATTGTACCGATATCACCCGTTTTGTGGTATGCTCTGGCACCTGTTCCCAAACCTGCTGGCAGCAGAGTGTCTTTTTGGGTGCGACGCAAGATATCAAGCATGAGATCGCGTGATGGCATACTAACTAAATTTCCTTGACTCACAATCGCCATCAAATTTCCTAGTTCCTTAGGACTAGTGGTATTTGTCCCTTGTAAATCTGGGAGTTGATTACGAATTGTTGTGGTTGTCAATCCCCAACTACGGAAACGCTGGTTTAAAGCGTCTATTCCTCCTAGTCGGGCAATCAGCATATTTGTCGCCGTGTTATCGCTGATTGTAATCATTTTAGTGACTACTTCCAAAGCGGCGTACTGAGTTCCTGGTGGTTTGTATTGCAGATTTCCTGAACCGCCAGCGACCATATCTTGTTGCATGGTCAGCATATCATCTAGGCGAATCTTCCCCGCGTCTACATCCTGGAAAAAGGCAATCAAAATCGGCACTTTAATCGTGCTAGCCGCCGGAAAACTCGTAGAGGCATTGATATCTACATAATTACCAGTATCCAAATCTACTAAGAAAATTCCCGGTGTAAGATTTGGGTTGGTGGCCGCCAAATTTTGCACGGCATTTTTCAAAGAGGTAATTTCTTGAGATAGGTAGAGACTCGAAGCTGCGGCTGGGGGAGTTTGGGTAGGTTGTGGTTGCGATCGCGCCACATTACTAACATTATTATTAGATTGCGACGCCGAATTTGTGCTGATGCGATTGGCTGGGTCTAATACTGACAATACAGTGCCCACAATTGCACCCATCCCAACACCCACAATCAATAACCGCAAAACATACAATACGGTTTTGGCCATTGGCTTTAACTGGGTTTTTCGCGATGAGCGTCTGCCTGTTTTTGGCTTTTCCATCCGCACTGTTTTAACCATCACAGCACCCGGTCGAAAGGGAGGAATTTTTCCCTTAACACTAGGTATTGGTTTTACTGCCGTTGGCATAACTAACCCCGATTTTACCCTACGTGTAGCGCCAGGGATTGGGGGAGGACTAATTTGATTTTTTGGGCGTGTTAGTGCCCCTTCTTGTCCATTTGTAGTTTGCTGCTGACTGTTAGCTTTAACTCTTTTCTTTACCACTTTTTGAACTTTTTGTGGCTGCGGGCGGCGATTTAAGGGTTGACGCCGCGAGAAAGCTGTTAGTTCGCCACTTGATTCTGACACCGTTACTCCTTGTGACCCACTTGACTGTTTTCTTGCAGACTCTTGACCCCAAACTTAATTTTTAAGCAATATTAATACTCAAATTCCACTTTGCCACTAAGTAGCATTTTTGTGTTTAGTTTAAGCCATATTAATTATTTTGGGGAGATGATTGCGTATATATTAAACGAATAATTACAAGTTTTCACTATTCTTCTGGTTTTTCAGGGCCCATTCTACCTGCTGCAAAATTCCTCGCAGCATGGCCACCTCCCCAGTTTTCAAGTGAGCGCGATTATATAATTGGCGAAATTTTCCCATCCGACTAGCTGCCGTATGGGGATATACATAACCAATTTTCAGTAATACTGATTCTAATTGCTGGTAGTATCCTTCCACAACATCCAAGGGTGCGAGTTCAGTTTGAGGTAAGGTTTGAGTGTCAAGTTTTTGGGCAGATTGTGACAATTCATAACAACAAATTGCGACAGCAGTAGCCAAATTTAGGGCGACATAATCTTGACTTGTGGGAATGCCAACAAACCTCTGTGCATAATTTAATTCTTCATTGCTTAATCCCCGGTCTTCTCTGCCAAAAATCAGGGCTGTGGGTTTTTCTGGCTCCTCCAGTAACCAGGGTAGTGCAGTGCGGGGATTTTCTAAAGGTGTTTCTAAACTGCGAACGCGACCAGTAGTAGCGATCGCCCGTACACATCCATGCAATGCTTCTGGTAAAGTTGCCACTATTACCGCAGATTCTATAATTTCCTGAGCGTGAACAGCCATCATCAAAGCTTCCGTCGATAGCGGATCGCATTGGGGGTTCACTAATACTAAATTATATAGACCGAAATTTTTCATTACCCTGGCGATCGCGCCGATATTGATCGGCCCAGCTGGTTCTACCAACACAATTCTTAATCCAGCCAAGCCCATTTTTTGCCTCCTGCGATCGCACCAGATAATACTTACAGGTTATTTTTCAGCGTTGTGGTTCTGCTGAAGAGTTTCCTTGAAATCATTTTAGCGGTGTAAGTGAATGCCTGCGTCATGAAGAAGGGTGTAGGGGGTAGGGTGTAGGGTGTAGGGAAAAAGACGTGGGGATTGCATTGGCAATTTACTTATTATTAAATGATATATCTCGAAATTTTTCATTTGCCTAGCGATCGCTCCGACATTACTCACCCCAGCTACTACCAAGACAATTCCTAATCCAGCCAAGCCCATTTTACATTTTATTGCCTTCTGCCTCCTGCCCCCTGTACCCTGCCTTTCTTGGCAATAACAGACTAACAAAATATGTCTCACATTCTGGTCGAAAATCTCAGGAAGACTTTCTTTGTGTCTGAACGTTCCTCTGGGCTTTTCGGTTCAATACGAGGACTTGTGCAGCGAAAAACTAAAGAAGTTTATGCCCTCAAAGGAGTTTCGTTTTCCCTGGAACGGGGAGAACTTGTAGGATACATTGGCCCAAATGGGGCTGGTAAATCGACTACGATTAAAATTTTAAGCGGCATTCTCGTACCTTCTAGTGGAAAATGCCTAATTGGCGGACGAACTCCTTGGAAAGATCGAATTAAGCACGTTAATCGTATCGGTGTAGTGTTTGGTCAAAGAACACAACTCTGGTGGGATTTGCCAGTAATTGAGTCTTTCGATTTGCTGCGGGATATTTATCGCGTTCCCCAATCAGAATATCGTCAGACACGCGAAGAAATGATTGATTTGCTTGGTCTTGGAAACTTTCTCTTTACTCCGGTGAGGCAGTTAAGCCTTGGTCAAAGGATGCGATGTGACTTTGCAGCCGCAATGCTTCACAGACCGGAAATTCTTTTTCTTGATGAACCGACGATAGGGCTTGATGCAGTTTCCAAGCTTGCAGTCAGAAAATTTATTAAAACCCTGAATAAAACTCATCAAGTGACCACCATCCTGACTACTCATGATATGGATGATATCGAGGCATTGTGCGATCGCATAATTATTATTGGTGGAGGTGAAATCCTTTGTGATGGAACTTTAGCAGCATTGCGTTCTCAAGTTTCCTCGCGTCGGTACTTAAGAATCGACTTAGCAAAGGATGATTTCTTCTTTGAACAACAAGGAGTCAGTATTATCTCTAAAGAAGGTCGCACTGTAACTCTCGCCTTCGATCCTACCAAGCTTTCTGCTGCATCTTTGATTAGCCAAGTTACCTCACAACATGAAGTAGAGGATCTTTTTGTAGAAAATCCACCTATTGAAGAGATAATTGCGGAACTTTATGCAATTTCAGCAGGAATTTTCCCATGAAAGCATATTGGTCACTGTTTGTTGCTAGATTTACACTGCTGTTGCAATACCGTGCTGCTGCTTTGGCTGGCATTGGAACTCAGCTTTTCTGGGGGTTGGTAAAAGTAATGGTTTTACAGGCATTCTTTACTCATACAACCTCTGCTCAACCTATGACTTTTCAACAAGCTGTAGGATATGTGTGGCTGGGACAGGCGTTTTTGATGGCAATTGTCCCTTGGGGAGGTGATAGAGATATTCAAGAACTCATCCGAACTGGTGCTGTAGGATACGATCTTCTCCGACCCACAGACCTTTATAATTTTTGGTTTACTCGCGCTTTGGCACTTCGCACAACGCCCCTGATACTTCGTAGCATTCCGCTTCTTGGAGTCACAATTTTTATTTTTCGCATTTTTGGGCTTGATGAATGGTCGCTTTCTTTTCCACCCTCCTTTGCTTCTTTTGTTGCCTTTTTTCTCTCTTTTATTGGCGCAATTTTACTTTCATCTGCATTAACTATGCTTCTGACTGTATCAATGATGTGGACAATTTCGGGCGAAGGAATTAATAGTATTCTACCTACTCTTGTTACTATCTTCTCTGGCATGATTGTTCCGTTGCCACTTTTTCCTGAGTGGAGCAAGCCTTTTGTAAATGCACTTCCTTTTTCAGGACTAATAGACAAACCTTTTCGTCTTTTTACTGGAAACCTTCAACCAAATTCCCTGTTTTATATATTACTGCATCAAGCTTTTTGGATAGTTGTCATTATTATCCTTGGGCGTGTTCTTGTGAGATATGGCATCAGGAAGCTTGTAATTCAGGGAGGATAAGTCAATAATTCGTAATTAGTAATTAGTAATTTTTTAAGTATTAAAATAGGTTAAATAGTTTATTTTAGATAAAAATTGCAACGCGACTATGAATGATTTTTTGCTTTACCTCCGATATATTTCTGTATCTTTCAATTCGCAAATGCAGTACAAAGTTTCTTTCTGGCTGCAAGTTATAGGACAGTTTTTAGGCACTGCTGTTGAATTTTTTGGAATCTGGGCACTTTTTAGTCGTTTTAATAGTATTGGTACGTGGACTTTAAATGAAGTTGCTCTCTTTTATGGAGTAGTTAATATTTCTTTCGCCTGTGCTGATGCACTTGGAAAAGGGTTTGACTCATTTACAACAATAATTAAAAGTGGAGACTTCGACCGTTTACTTGTTCGTCCACGCACCACAGCACTTCAACTGTTAGGTAAAGAGTTTACTTTAAAACGAATCGGAAGACTTTTTCAAGGAATTGTTGTTATGTGGTGGTCACTTTCATCTCTCCACATTTCTTTAAATTTTAAAATTTTATGGCTTTTAGGCACTTCATTTCTTGGTGGAGTCGCGCTCTTTGTTGGCATTGTTATTATGCAAGCAACCATCACCTTCTGGACTATTGAATCTCTCGAAATTATGAATATCCTCACTTATGGAGGAGTCGAAACGGCTCAGTACCCTCTTGCAATTTATAGCAAGTGGTTTCAGCGATTCTTTACTTTCTTGATACCGCTTGCTTGCGTGAGTTATTTTCCTTTGCTTGCAGTACTTGAAAAAGAAGATGCTTTTTTAGTGCCTTTGTGGTTTTGTTATATATCGCCAATCGCAGGCATTATCTTTCTAATAGTTGCGCTCCAGCTTTGGAAAATAGGAGAGCGATACTATTGTTCTACTGGGAGCTAAACAAAATTTTAGGTGTGTACTCAGACGTATTTTAAATGGACAGATTTACTTTTGTTGACACAGTTTGGTTTTATTGCAGCGACTTACTTAAATGGGGAATTCCCCATATTTATGCTGATTTACGTGTAATTACATACGCATTATCGAAAAAATGAAGTATAAAGTAACAGGGCAGAAAGAGAGTTAAAAACAAAAATAAAGATTCTTTTTAGAAAAAGTATTTTCGCCATCCTCCATTTCGATTGCCCAACTTTCACGAAACATAGTTGGAGATCATAGAACCTATGCAGCACGTATTTAAGCAAAGTTTTATATTTTCAGTCACTACTGCGATCGCTTTATTATTTGCAGGTTGTGGCGAAAGTAAAGTTGCTCAATGTAACAAAATCATAAAAGTTGCTAATCAGGGATCTACTCTAGGTCAGGAATTCGCTAAAAATCCCAATCCCGCAAAAGGTTCCAAAGCTCTAACTGAACTTTCTGGTAAGATAGATCCACTTGCCAAAGAGATGAAAGCACTGGAAATTAAAGATGAAAAATTGCAAGGTTTTCAAGGACGCTTTATCACACTTTATCAGAACATCAGCAAGCAATTGAATAATGCAGCAACAGCCATAGATAAAAAGAATCTACCAGCAGCAAAGGGCTTTTTGGTATCTCTGCAAAAGAGTAGTAGCGAAGAAAGTTCAATAGTCAATGAAATTAATAGCTATTGCTCTGGTAAATAACCAACTCTTGCTCCTACCTCTGCAATTATCAGTGCTGGATTAGGTAATCCTATGGGATTAATTACCACTCCAGACCAATAGGTGCGAATGGCTTGACCTTAACGCAGATTTTTGATTTTGAGGGATAGAGCATGAGTTACTGAGGTTAGATATTGGTCAATGAGTTACTCTGCATCACTATAGTTCCGGTTGGATAACGACTAGTTTCAGACAATTCCAAAGTCACGAATAATCCAGAGATACCTGTGTCATAAAAGTCGGCAGGCATCCAGAATTTATCTAGCACCTTTCCCTGGGGATTAATTTTCAGAGTGCCACAGGGAATTTTTTCGCCATCAGCGATCGCCCAAAGTCGATATACTTTTCCTGTGGGGGGAGCTGGCAGATTTTGCACGGCTAGAATTCCCTGTCTTTGTCCTAGATTCACCACAAAGCTACCCGTAGCGGTATCCGACGCATTCACAGCCTTGAGAGAGAAAAGTTGTGTCTGGGACTGTTGCAGTAGGGTATTGATGTCACTAGCCATACGGAAATCCTGTCGCAAGCGATAGTTATCCATTCCTAAATACAGAATTAGGAGTGCCGCGACACTACCCATAACGTTGTACCAGAAAAGCCGAGATGGTTTGGGCTGGGAGGATTGGAAAGTCGTGGTAGCGGCAGCCAGAATGGCAGATTGGAGATGGGGAGGCGGTTCAACGCTATTTAAGCTGTAAACAACCTGGTCTAAAGTTGCCTGAAGCCGCTTCACTTCTGCCACTAATGCTGGATTTTCTGCCAGCAGTTGCTCGAAAACTTCTAGTTCGGCGCGATCGAGGTCGCCCACAACATAGCCTGCTGCCAAGGTTTCGATTGCTTGAGGAGTAAGGGGTTCAGTCATAACCTTAGTCAATGGAGTGTTGTAAAAGTTGCTTCAGTTTCAAGAGTCCCTGGCGAGTCCAGCTTTTCACGCTTCCCAGGGGTTTATGCAGTTGTTGGGCAATTTCTGATTGGCTCAGTCCGGCATCATACGCCAGTTCAATCACCTGTCGTTGCCGATCTGAAAGCTGAGTCAATGCCTGCCGCACTTGCTGCGATCGCTCATTGAAAACAGCCTGCTCAACCGGAGTAGGCGCGGGGGGTGCAGCAGTAACGTTCTGCCCCCAACGTTGCACCAAATTAAGGGTGCGACTGCGCGATCGCAGTTTGTCGATCGCCCGCGATCGAGTCATGACAATCAGGTAGCGCATCAAACGATCGTGGTGAGCCGGGTCAACCGGACGCTGCCATAATGACAGAAAAATTTCCTGGGTTAGGTCTTCGGCTTCCGGCTGGCTTTGCAAAACTTTCAGCGCCATTCCATACACCACGCTGCCGTAGCGCTCGTAGAGACACCTTAACGCCGTTGGCAGATGTGCCTTCAGGTCATCCAAAAGTGCAGCATCGCTCTTCGATGAAGGTTCTGATGAATGGCGATCGCGAGAACTTAGATCCATAGATTCAGGTGAATAGACCGAGGCTAATTTCTCTGCAAAAATGCCTAATGTATCTTGCAGCGTGAGTGCCAATCCTGATTTCATAACTTCTTTTGAGCATAGAGCAAACCTACTCTTATCTCTAAAACGATTGATGAAGCTAATTGGATGAGTCTAGCGTCGAAATTTTTTAGAAGTCGGTTATTTCGTTCTGATTAACTTGCACCCCAAATCGAACGAACCGCAAACAGCAGTCTAGCAAGGACATTTAAAAAGTTTAAATCCAAAATTAGTTGCCAGTCGTCTTAAAGGTAGAGACAAGTAAGTAACCCAGTTAGCATTCTTTTCAGGCAGAAGTTGCAACTAAATTCCTGAGATCGCGCTAATTGCTTACCTACCCACTCCTACAGCTTTTAACACTGGCCATTGCACTGCAATGTCCCGACGAAATTTATATCGTCAATTTGCAACGCCCTTCTTTGGCAGTTTGGATTCGACCGATTTGCCTGAAAATTTGTGCTGCATCCCAGCATTGAAGGTCAGTAAAACCGCTGTAGCCAAACAACCAATCTTAGAGGTAATTCTATGCGACGCTCTATTTCTGTGCTGTTAACAACATTGCTGCTGTTTGCCGCCATTTTGCCTGCTGCGGCGCAGACCCAAACTGCACCAACCAGCTTCAATCCCTACATGGCAAAGCAACCTTCTACAAACCAGCTTAATTCGTTTAATCTGGCAACTCTTGCGTATCAAGGCTACTTAAAAGACCAAGGCATTCCCAGCAATGGTGCATTGATATCCGCGATCGCGTCTGGAACGATCGCGGCTCAAGACATTATTCAAGCTGCTGTCAAAGCGAATCGACTACCTGAGCAAGCGTTAAGCGATCGAGGCTATCGCCATAACCTTGAAAATCAATTGCAAGGATTTACAGCAGACTAAAAAACTGACGTTGCTCAACTAATTATGATGAAAAACACATTTCGCAAGTATCATCGGCTGATTGCCATAGTCTTTTGTTTGCCGTTACTCTTTACTGCTGTGACTGGCTGCTTCGTTGCCATCGCCGACACATGGTTGCATCAAGAAGAACTGGCTGGATTTTTAATTACTGTTCACACCTTGCAAATCTTCAAACTCGATGCCATTGTGCCAGTTTTAAATGGGCTAGGTCTAATTGGCTTAGTGGCTACCGGAGTGAGCATGACTGGACTGTTTGCTAAACGCCGTCAACCAAAACGGATGGAAGAACGCTGATGAAATACATTTCTTATTTTTTCATAGCGATCGCCAGTGCCTTCTTGGCCATCCTGTTGTCGTTGTCATCCTGTAGTCCAAACCATAAGGCAACGACTAACCAACCAATGGCGATGAAAGCTCAACCCAAGGAGCAACCCCAAACTACTCAACAAACTGCCGATACTACGGTCAAAATTCGTAATTTCAAATTTGAGCCAGCGAATTTGGCTCTAGCTGTTGGTAAAACTGTTCAATTTATCAATGTCGATGAAGAACCCCACACGGCTACGGCTACGGATGGTACTTTCAACTCTAAAGCACTGGATACCAATCAAACCTGGAACTACACCGCCACTAAACCCGGAACCTATCCCTATATTTGCTCAGTTCATCCCTTTATGAAAGGGACGCTGACGGTAACAAATAAGAAAAACTAACCAGAGGAATACCAATGCAACGCAGAAAATTTATTGAACACGTAGGCTGGACAGGACTCGGTATTGTCTGGGCTGTTGGTGGAAATGGCTTATTAACTGCCTGTCAGGTGGGAGAACCAAATGCTCAAAAATCATCCACGGCTTCACCGTTTTCCTTCGTTCAAATTAGCGATACGCACATCGGTTTCAAAAAACCTGCAAATGAACACGTGACCGATACACTTCAGAAAGCGATCGATGCGATTAATGCCTTACCTACTCCACCAGCCTTTGTCATTCACACCGGAGATATCTCCCATTTGTCTAAACCAGAAGAATTCGATCTGGCCAAACAACTGCTTTCTCAATTGAAAGTCCCACTATTTACCCTACCAGGGGAACACGATACGATTGGCGATCGCGGCAAAGCCTACGAGGAAGCTTTTAACCGCAAAGATGTCAAAGAAGGCTTACAGGTTTGGGATCGGGGGGGAATACACTTTGTCTCCTTGACCAATGTGCTGGACTTTGGGATAACCGGTACGGGCAAACTAGGTGAGGCGCAACTGGACTTGCTCTCCAAAGATTTGGCAAACCAAAAACAGGATACACCTTTAGTTGTTTTCAGTCATATTCCTCTATACGATCTTTATCCCAAATGGGGATGGGCAACTGCTGATTCGGCTAAGTTGCTTTCACTGCTATCTCGCTTTGCATCGGTAACAGTGTTAACGGGGCACATCCATCAAGTGATTGAGCATAGCGAAGGCAATATTCGCTTCCACACTGCTGCGGCGACTGCCTATCCCCTCCCCGCTCCCGGTGACGGCGATCAACCTGCTCCCGTCAAGCTTCCCGAAAATAATCTTTTGGCAGTGCTGGGATTCCGCACAGTTGAGGTAATTTCCGGGAAGGATACTAGAGTTGACCAACATGCTCTAAGCTAGAAATATAATTCAACAAATACTAAGAGCGATCGCATTCTGGGCGCTTTCGGATATAGTCCAATACGATTCAGTTAAGAATTATTGGTCTTTGAAGACGCGATTATCGCGTCTCACATCAGGTTTTTGGGCTTAACTGAACCGTATTGTTATATGAGCAGTGACAAAAGAAAGTTTTACAGACCTTAAATCAATCCTTATTAACCAACAACGCGAGCGAAGAAGCTCTTTTACGCTTGCGTATCGAGACAGCACCAAACATAGTGCAAGTAAACAGCGAACCTACAATTGTTGAGGGTTCTGGGACAGTATAGACGCTCACCTGATTACTTTTAGATTCTATTAAGGTTAAACGAGTTAACTTATCGAAAGTACGGGAATATTTACCCTTAAAGCTAGTCAAAGCATATTCCTGTGTTCCGCCAAAAGATTTATCAATAGTAGTCTGATTTGAATCAAGAGTTATGTTACTACTCGGTTCAAATACAAAAGCATCATTGTTACCTATAGTTGATAAATTTCCAGAAATCTTGAAATAGTCTAAAAGATTACCAGTATCGCTGTCGTATAACTGATATAAGAACTCTCCACGAGCATTTGCACGTTCAGTCACGGCATCATCAATGGATGTTTTCAGGTTAAATAAGCCACTGAAATCAAAAGAAAACTCTTTGTCAACTATGAAATCATAACCGATAATCCCAGCAAAGCTTTCCGCCGACCCTGTATAGCCATCACCCTGACCTTGAGCTTGGCTGAAGGACAAATTGGAGGCAGAGTTGTTTGTATCGATATTAAACTTAGCCTCAGCGTTAGCATCAGCAGTTACTTGACCACCTGTGCTAATTGCTGTGGTTACATTATCAGTCAAAGTCCTAACATCTGAAGGGCTAGTACTAAAGTTGTTGATGTTGAATTTTGACTCAGAATATGCAATGGTAGCAGCTTGGCTTGGTAAGGTTGCCAATATCGAAGTAGCGATCGCTGGAGTAGCCAATGCAAAAAAACGCTTTACAATTTTGGTGTAGCTTTTCATACAATTTTTTGTTTTGATTTAGAATGTTAAGATTGCAAATTTGTCATGCTTTTCTACTGCCTTACTGATAAGTAAGAACAAGTTATAGGCAAGCAGGATGGTCAGCTTAAGAACTTTTTAAGCCATGTTTGTCTTATGTAGAAGAAATCTTCTATTTCAGGACTAATTTTTATTTACCATCAGCGCAGTTTTATATAAGTAATAACCGTGTAAATAATTTAGTTATTAAGCTCAGTGCGCGTTCAATTGGTTACATATTTATACTAATCGTGCATCCACTAGTTTCTTGTAAAGCTAAAGTAAAAAAGAGCGTTTTTTAATTGGAATTTACGTAAGGATTCCGTAGGGAAAAGTTCACAAATTCAGTAGAGAGGAGTTCATATAAGTTCATATAAGTGATGTTGGTGCCAGAGCATCCTTTGATGAGCAAGCAAGTCACTGTAAAATCAAGCAACGATCGCCTGTACCAATTGTCGAAGTCGGATTGGTATCAATGCGGTTTGCTTAAGATGCACAATCCCAAGATTCTCCTTAGTCCCCCTTAAAAAGCTACGGTGTACACGCAAGTCCTAAAAACCTAGCTTGATAAGACTTTTCTCCTTCCCAGTCCGAAACTGGGAATGCATTGATTGAATCTCTGACTCAATATCTGACTGGAGGTATAAGACCTTGCGCCTCTACGTTAGCGGAGTGCCCCGCAGGGATGGGATATTTTTTAACTAGAAGTCCTTTAGGGGCTGGGATTAAGTCTATATTCAATTTCCAGAGAAGTAAAAAAGGTGATTGAATGCCTAATTCAGAGGGTTATAGTCTGAAAGCAGACGATCTAAAAGCTTACGTTCGTATGGATTTAAAGATGAGGCAGATGTTCCGAATTCCTGTAATTTATGGTAAATAAAATCACCTTCAAATGTTTCGATACGTTCTTCTAAGTCTCCATAGAGTTCCTGAAAGGTGAACTCAGTTGCTAAAGCTAAAGTAATTTGTTCTCGGTCTTTACCAAGTGACCGACCGTTAAATTGATAATCACCTTGAGAATTCTGGGATAGTAGCCGAAGAGCGATCGCTAACAGCAAAGTTTGATAAGCTAGTTTTAACTCTCTACCAGAACCAATTTCTTCTGGGATTAAATCAGGAATGTTTTCGTCTTCATCGATTTGTTCGCTCTGAGTCCGTTCATAGCAGTCTCGATAATACTCAATTTGGCTGAGAAAATAAGCCGGAAAGCCCAAGGAACGAGTCAAAATACACAACCGTTGCTCATCTTCAGCTACCAAAGCGGTTAAACTACGACTAAATCGGCTGTAAAACGCAAAAATTTGTTCTTTATCTTTTGCTCCTACCCAGAGGGTAATCTCCCGTTGAGAAGTTGGGTTTAAGTTAGTGTCAATATCTTGAATTCGTAGTAACAAATTAGCGCTATCATAAAGTTGATTCAAACGCAAATTAGCTGTATTGGCGGCAATTAAATCTGATTGCTTTAATACTTCGCCAATAGACAAATTACCCAATTGCTCAAACTGCTGGCGAGCAAAGGGTATAAGTTTATTCTGAAATTCTTCAGCAGAAATTTTCCACGATTGAGAACGGCTAACCTGTTCCTGAGTAAACTTTTCAGTTGGTAATGTGGAAAGAAAACTTTGGTAATAAGTATCAATATCCGCATCAGTTAGAACCGTGAGCCGAGTTTCGGAGAACTTTGTGGTAGCTCGATCGCGTTGAGCAACCAAATTATTGTATATCTCAGAGAAATCGGACAGACTTTGACGTAAGGTTTCAGTTCTTTGTTTAGCTGTTTTAATCAAATAATTTAACGCCTCGACACGGAGATTTTGGGCGTATAAATCGTACTCTAACTTTAATTGTTCGTTATAGCTGCGACGTAATTCGACGGCGGTTGCTTTAATAGTGCTTTCTAACCGTTTAATTTGTTTCTGAACCTTCTGAATGCGATCGCGAATATTAGTGCTGTACTTGAGCCAAACTATACCTAAGTAAGTCAAAATTGATACCGCAGTCCAAAGCAGATAACTAACTAAGTTAGCCCAAAATTTTTGTAAAAATAGCCATAGTGTTGATTGACTGAAAATTCCGGTCAGAACCAGCAAGGCTAATAAAGCACCAGTAACCAAGGTAGGATAAACGATCAAATACTGTGAACGAAAACGGTTTTCTTCCGTTAGCAGTTCATCTAAGTTATCTGTGGCTTTTTCGAGTTGATTTTCAATGGCTGTTAAGTGGTTCTGAGCTACAACGAGCGCAGCTTCAGCTTGTTCACGAGCGCGAGTGATCGCCATAAAGCGAATTTGTCGAGCTTTTTCGATTTCGGCATTTAACGCTTGACGATAGTCAGCAACTGCTATTTCTAGCTGTTTCTGAGTTATTTGTAACTCTTGCAGTTGTTCTTCAGATTTTCTTTCAGCTAAACCATCTTGTAATTGTTGTTGCCGCAATTTTAAGGATAGAACTTGGTTGAGCAGCTTTTGAGTCTCTTCTCGATCAATTGTTACCTGCAATCTTGAGTCGAGAAATGCTTCAGCCGCACGTAGTTCTGTAACCAGATTTTGGGATTGATCGCCAATGGCATCCGTTTGCAGTTCCAAATACAAAAAGGTCAATATGTTTAATAGCCTAACTCCTTCATGTAAGCCTCTAGGTGTAGCATCAATATAGCTATTTATGCTGCGATCTAAAAAGCTGGTGAGGTTTCCTTGTAGTTGTTTACAACATTTTTCTAACGTGCGCTTATAAGAAAGTAGCTCTTTATTTTCAAACTGCCGATAAGCACGTTGCAATTCCATCCCATATTCCCGCGCCATGCCAGCATGGATGTCAATACGCGGATTAAAATCTTGCCAAACTGGTTTGCCGTTGTCTCGTTCTAATTGCAGAAAAGCATTACTGAAATCTTCGCTGAGAACAAATCCTTTAGCATCTAATAGGCATTTGCGACTTGCTTCGGGAGTGAATTCTGCCTTCGGTAAAAACTGCTCGATGATAATATCGGCAGCAAAGCCAGCACTCAAACGGTTAATAGTTGTTTCTCCTGCGAAAAACAATTCTCCATAACCAAATGAACTATAAGCGGGTATTTTTCCCCGCACTTTTTGTGCGCCAAGCAATAAGCCGTTGGTTTCCGGTTCCACGGTGAGAAAACCTGCCAAAGCATCAGCATAGCTAGGCAAATTATCCTTCAGTCCCCCAATTCGCTCGTCCATCAGCCAGCAGTTATCAAAAGGTGGTACTTTTTGGGCACCTGTAATTACAACGCCACTGATCATTTTGTAATCTAATTCTTTCAGGAAGGCATAAGCAGCACCGTAATCAGCAGTTGTGGCTTGGGTAAATAACCCTGGTAATAGCAATAAAGCTTCTAAGCTGTAAGGAATATCTGTAAAGTACTTAGAAAATAGCCAACGAATCAAGCGTACTATGTCAAAAACTATTCCCCTAGCAAATTGATTGCTGCCTGAAAGCATCAGATATACTCGATGACTGCTGCTGATTTCTACTCCTTGACGTTTCGCTGCGATCGCTTCTTTGGATTGACTAGCCGTTTTCAATAATTCGATCAGTGCAGTTTGCAGTTCGCCAGTCGCTTCACTGAACTGGGTACGAATTTTGGAAACATAAGCTTGTTTACTATGAGTTTGAGCCAGCTCAAAACTCGTGTCAGCAAACTGATCTAACTCGCCACTAAAGCCAAAAGTTTGACCATCCCAAGTTAAATTATAAGTTTGGATTAAACAGGTTTGATCGGCTGGAAATTTTTGCAGTTGCCGTTTAATGGCTGTACAAAAAGCGGCACTGTGAGGATCGAGTGCAAGTAAAATAGTTGGTTTTGGCATGGGGACACTCTCAGAGTGCAAACTATAGGGCTAAATAATCACATCTAAATCTTCCAGGTAAGCTTCAATTTCCTGGATTTCCATTTCTACCTGTTCTTGAATCTGGGCATCAACCTTGCCTCCCTTTAAAACCTGATTGAGGTGATTGATGTAGTTTTGCAAAGTAGATTTGGCTTTGTCTTGGTCTTCGTGGGTAATCTGCTCAACTTTGTTAGCAATTTCCTTGACTAAAGGCAAGTTACTTTTGAAAGCTTTAAATGCTGATTTGCGATCGCCTCCCAATGGCAAAACTCCGCCCTCTAATCTTTTCGCTTGTTCTGTAGAAACAAAATATTTTTTACTCTGATTGACAACCAATTTATAAGGATCGGGTGCTAGCGCTAATGCAAACCAACGCAACGCCCCACCATCATCTTCTGGAGGAATTAAATTAGCTAAGTTTGTCCAATTGCGATGTAAGTGCTTGAAGACTTTATTCGGATCTAGGTAAGCTGACTCCAGTTCCCTCATTCCGTTGAAAGCAAATAAGGGAACACCGACTTCCACCCGAAACAGCATCACTTTATGGGGTTCGCCTGTCGGTACAAAAGAAGGATTATTATTTCCTTTAGGCAAGCGATTAGAAAGAGGTGGATCGCTAAAAATTGTGTTGTTGCTCTCTACTCCGTAGTAATAAAATTCTGTGATTAAGTGCTGCTGTTGAATGGGAATTTCCGAGACTTCATACTGCCACAGAGGAACTGCAAGTTTGCCAAGTTGTTGCAAATCTTGCCCCGCATCTTCGGGATTGCTATCTGCTAAAACCTGCTCAACAGTCATACTGGTGAGAGGATAGTAAGCTTCATTTACAAATTTCAGAATTTCGTTCTTGACATCTTCAGCTTTTTTCTCAGACCAATTCGTTAAAGTTTGAGACTGTTCTCGATGCCAACGGATAAAATCTTCGCCAGTAACTTTGGGACGTTTCGATTGGATATTGATGCGCTGAATGGTGTGAATAAAGGGATTATCGTTACTTCCTTGACGATTGACCTCGTGATAACTCTGTTCTATATCTCGGTAAACTTTATCTAAGTTGCTGTGTAAACGCTGACACTTTTCTTGGATTTGCTCTACCTTAGCCCGTAGTACACCATAGAGTTCAGCCGCTTTATCACACCGTTTCCAATGTAAATAAGTTTTCCACTTTTGGTCAGCCCGTTCTTTGTATCTCTGACAAGCTGCTTGGATCGTGTTTTTATTTGGGAACCAAGTTTCTGCGGCTTCTTTAATTTTTTCTTCCTGAGCTTCTAATTTCAAAGCATTGAAACTGGATTGCGCCTCTTGCGATTTTTGCTGCACACTTTGCTGTAATTCGTCTAATTTTTGGGAAAGTTTGCTCAAAAATTCCAAAACATAAGCTAGCCCATTGGGACGGTTAAGACCGCGTTCCCAGAAAGTTGCGATCGCAGCAGATGCAGTCTGCTCTAAGCGATAAAAACTCAATCCCAGTTCTTGAGCCGTCCGTTGTTCAAATTGATCCAGCTGCCGTTTATAGAGTTCTTTGATTGTCGGTAAAGCTGTGCGATCCTGACGGATTTCGCCAATTCTAAATTCGGGTTTCATCTGTCCGCCGCGATCGCTTTCAGTCAACGCATTCAGGAGAGTAGTCGCTTCTGCTAACTTGCAATCTTCCAAAAAACGGGTGATGTCGCTTTCTAAATCGATTGTTGCGGTAGATGCCATCAACTCATTCTTCAGCAAACTTTGAGCATCTTCTAATTTCATCCGCTCATATTGCTGTACTGGCAGAGTTAGGGTAGCAAAGCCGAAACTACAATAATTGATATTGCGTCCTCGAACTTTTTCACCAGTTGCCAGATAAGCGCGAATATTATCAGCAACGTTAGCAGCGTCTAAACCGATTTGAGAACCAATTTGGATATACAAACCATCTGCAACTAAATTTTGCAAATCGTCTGGACGACCGACTACAGTTCCATTTTTATTAACCCCGTCAATCAAAAATACAGCATCAAAGGGAGGGCGATCGGCTTTGATTTTTTTGGTGCCATAATCAATCTCAATGCTATTAGAGGGTGACAATCCCCAAAAGTGTTCGATTTCCTTGAGAGCGCCATAGGCATTAGACTTCACCAAGTGAGTTTGGGGAATATTGGCAAACACTCTGGGTAAAACAAATACGCCTGTAATATTAGAAAAATTATTCAGATGTTCTCGTGTTAAAAAAGCCGTATCTAAGAATGTGCCACTGCCCGTCCCACCAGCCAAACTGCCAACAATAAAAACTTCGACACCATCCCGGCTGGAAACTTGAAAGTTCTCTGAAAATGCTTGTTTACTAGTGCGAATTTCGCGGACAGTATTGATGGCTTGAGCAATTAAAGCGTCAATATCGCCGACTTTCGCAAATAAGGCGAGCCGTCCCCGGGCCCGAATCTGTCCAGCGCCACTGATTAGGCTGGCTGCGGAAATATCCCTAGGCCACCATTCAGCGATGTGGTCGTTACGTGTTAACGGTAGGGGATTTGCGACAGAAATTGCATAAAGTTCATTAGGTTCTAAGATAACCTTAGTTCCATCAGGTGATTTTTCTCGTTCTTGGATATTTTCAGTAGTATCAATAGAAATAAAACGAATAACTTCTGGAACTGAACCGTAAATATCTATAAATCGCTTTTTAAGTTTGAGTACGACTTCATAACCCGTTCCTCCTAGCCCGATAACAACGGTAGGACGAAAAACAACCGTGGGACGCACAACCGTGGGACTTAACATTCACTTTCCTGTGATATTATTCAAAAGTTTGTCTGCCCACTGCCTGGCTCAGAGGGTCTTTGGTGTTCAATCCAGTTAAATTGCAGTTTAACGTTGCCAATCTGGATGATGTCCTCGTTGAAGAGTTCATCTGTATTTATATTTTTAGTATTGACAAAAATTACACCTTTCAAACACCGTAAATCTATATTCTTTTTGCCTAACCGCCAAACTGTGACTAACTCGGCATCAGAATTTGTCGCAGCAATGGCTGGTACCAAATCACTCAGGCATACTCTAACCTTTTGTAGGTGAGTGAGACTAATCTCTTCGTCTTCCGATGATTGTGGCAGTGGTTCTAGCACTACTAACGCTCCTTCTAAGCGTTTACGGTTGCGGAAATCTTCGACTAATTCCAAGGGGGTTTTGCGTTGAATCAAACAAACTACTATCAGGGCAATTAACAACACCAATAGCAGTAAGAGCAACCAAATAACTATTTTTCGCCATAATTGCATCAAAATATACAGACGGACTTCCGCACTGACAGGAGTAGCAATTGAGCTATCTGGGGTTAGGACTAAAGTGAAAGTGCGATCGCCTGCAAAACTACTATCAGTAATCTGCAACTGCACAGGAATTTTAGTTTCTCCTGGTTGTAAGGATATGGCTGCTGAAAGTTCTGCGATAGAAATATCTTTGAAATTGCCTTGCAGTTGTAAGCTAGCTGTTCCAGATATATTGCTGCGAACTACAAAAGTTTGGGTTTCAGTAGTTTTCCCTGCTTCTATTGAGCCAAAATCTATCTTTGTCGGTTGTATTTGTAGTTGTGACTGAATGGTTACAGGTAAGTCAATTTTAATTGGTGCGATCGCTTGATCTGTGCTGATTAACACCAAGCGCAAGCTACTAGCGCCCCCCTTTGCCTCCGGTGGTATCTGTAAACGCACAGGAATTACTTTTGCTTGATTAGCAGCTAAGTCGATGGTGCGATCGGGTGAAATTAAGCGAATACCACTTTGCTGAGGGTCTTCTAGTTGCAAACTTACCTTAGCATTAACATTACTTATGCCATTAATATTGAGTGGTTCAGTAGTTGTTCCCGGTAATACGGACGGCAAATTTGTAGTAGGTAAATTTACATTAAGCTTGGGTGTAATCAGCACTGGTCTGATATTTTGAGCCAGTTGATTTAGCTGAACTCCTCCAGGATCTCGCAGTACTTTACCCTTGCCACAAAGCGCTGGATTACTAGCAAAGTCATTTAGTTGCTTTTCGTGTTCTTTTAATCCTAAAGACACAAAAAATATGTAAGGCTTGCATTGTTGTTCACGTAGAAATTGGGTATTACCAGGAATAGAATCAGGATTAGGAATACCACGCACATCTTCTAATCCATCTGTCATAAATACGATACTCACAGTACGACCAAGAGCGTCAGCACGTTTATTTAACAGAGCAGAATGTTGCAAAGCCTTTTGCACAGCCTTACCTGTATGAGTACGCACACCCTCGGCTTTAAGAGAGCTAATTATTTGCTTGAGTTTACCTCTGTCTGGGTTACTGTTAATAGTGATATCATTAGCATTTAGAGTGACATCTCGATCAAAGCTATAAATAGTCACTGTGTCGCCTAATCTGGCCGTATTAACAAATTCAGTAATAGAATTTTTGACTGGTTCAAAAATATTTTTTGTTCCACCTACACCACGCATAGAAGCAGAAGTATCTACGACTAAAATCCAGTCAATTCCCCCTTTTGGAGTAATCTGAGCAGATGCAGTATATAAGTTAGGAATTGATATTAGAGCCAAAACAATAATGCTTCGGATTGAACCAAATTTAAACCAATGCTTGAAGTATCTAAAGCTCATTGATGATTCCTCCAAGCATATAAATTCTATATTGGTCTTCCTCAAAGCGGTAACTTAAGAGTTGACATTTAATCCTATTGATTATTAGAAATATTTTATAGCATCCATAGAATTCTCTTGTTTGCAAACTAAGAATCCATAAACCGACAGTTAGAATTTGATACACTGATTCCATCTTATTAACTAAAAAATGTATACTCAAGCTAGTATTAGTATTACAACATCAACATAAAAATTAAATTAAATCTGCAAATGCAATATGTAATTCCAAAGTTTTATTTTATATTTAATCATTTATGCAAGATATTAAAGATTATTCGAATACTCAGATAGTAATTAAATCCTGAAAAATTAATTTTTAAAAAATTGCAGTTTAATAATATTTCCAATAGAAACAATTAATATCAAACTTGATTTGGCAAAAGCTATCCAGATAATTATTTTTCTCTGAATAAAATTAATAATAGTGTTTATCGGCATTTTATCAAGTTATATGTTAACCACTATTTTCAAAAATGTCACGTTTTTTCGTAGATATTCAAGTTACTAAAAGCTACCTGTTTAACTCTTGATAGACTCAGTAAATCTATACAAAATAGTTAAGATAATTGCCAATATAATTTTATATTTACGTTTAATTAGCCTTGACAGTGACAAAGACAAATTGTTAAAGCTTGTAGTTATAGCAGTTCTCGTACAAGTAAAATAATTAACCACAGTGCATTTGTACTACTCTTCCCTGGGGTAATGTGAAGCGCATCTGCGTTTAAATTTCAACATTCAATTTGCCGCGATTTTAGGCAAAGCTGCACTAAGAATCATGAATAGCTAACGGCAACAACAAGCGACTGACTACCCGATTATCTGGTAACTGATAGAAATTCAACTCTCCTCCTAGTTCTTGCATGAGGTTTTGGCAGATCGCCAGATGTAAAGCTGGTGGTTGGTCGAGGTTGGAAGGAACAAGCACATCTTTCGGTGTATTATCATCTAGTTCCGTGAGTAGCTGTGGTTCGATCGCACCGTTATATGTGATTGATAATTCTAAAGATGTCTGATGTTCAGCCCCTCCAGTTGTAGAAGAAGAATATTTTATATCTAAGGGTTTTGACGCATCTAAACGGCGACACCAAATATCAATTCTGCTACCGGTTTGAGAACGGTTACAGGCAGTAACCAATAATTCATGGATCACTAATTCAATTTTGACAATATCACCAGCGATCGCCATTGCAGATTGAGCGCTGGAGGGAGGAACGCCTCTAACTAATGAAGAATTCTTGGGTACTTCTTGCTCGTCAATTGGTTGTCCCAAACCATGTACACCAATCCACAGCTTTTGTTGTTTGAGTAAATTTTCAATCCGTTCGAGCGATCGCTTCAGTAAACTGGCTATGGGCATAGTTTCCCAACTAATATGTAGCTGCCAGTGTTCGAGTTTTAGCATTCCACTCATGGAGGTGGCTGTATGGTCTAACTGCCGCAGCAATAGCTGGTAGCGCATCTGAGTCAACTCATTAGCAGGAATGCCCAAATCGTGTATTTGTTTCAGGGAATGGGCCGTTATTCTTTGAATTTCCTCTAGACGACGATGTTTGTACCAGTTGAGTTGTCGTAATTCTTCGGTTGTGGATTCTAAAAGTCGGGTAATTTGCTTTTCACGACGCCACCAAGCTAATTGATAAATCAGAGTTGCTGTTGCACTGAGGTTTTGTTCTGACCAGCGACGCTCTTGATAGTCTACTAGCAATACTACACCTGTAGTTTCATAATCAGCAGTTGTACGTAATGCCATTACCAAAATTTGACTTTTTTCTGGAACATTCAACCATTTCCGGGTTTCTGGAGGTAAATTATCCACCTTCAAAGTCAGATAATTCTCCGTAACAAGTGCCCACTGAATTAAGGCTTCAGCCTGGATAGAAATAGATACATCAGAAAAAATCCCAAATTGGCTATTGTCAATCACTCCAGGAATAATTTCTGCGCGACTTTCACCAGGTGCCCAAGATAGCATTAGCGCTAGGGGACAGCCCAAAATTGAGGCTATTTGTTCGAGTGCTGTACGTTCTAAATGCTTTTTTTCGACCTCAATGCTGTTCTGGGATTGTGTCAGGATGCGTAAGCATTGCTCAAAAGCCTGGGAAGTTTTTTGCTGCTGGGTAGTGCGGTTATGTAATTGCCACTGACGAACAATTACACCAATCTGTTGACTGACAGCCCACAGCAATTCTTTTTCTAGAGTTGTCCAAGAACGATGGCTTTCATGAGTAATTACCAAAAGTGCTGCTGGTATATGCTCGTGAGTACATTTACAAACAAGCAGCGATCGCACATTATTCTCTAATAACAAGGGTCGCCAGTTAAAAAAGCGTAAATCTTCATCTAAGTTCTCAATTTCCACCGCCTGTGTTAAACCTTGCAAAAGCTGCCCATCTAATTCTTTGAGAGTATGAAGAGTAAATGTCAACGGTCGACGATTTTGGGGCTGACTTTGGTAAGTAAATTGATAATTCTTCTGCTCGGCGTCGTACTGCAACAGCAAAAAGCGGGTAGCACCTAATCGAGCTAAAACTCTTTTAGCACAACTGTGTAAAGTTACCTGAAGGTCATGTTCGCTATAGATACCTTGAGCAACTTGGCTAGTCAGTTGAGCATCTTCTTGAATCTGTTTAATTGTACCTTCCATGCTTTCGGTAGGTACAACTAGAGAAATTAAACCAGCAACACCCTGGACAAAATTTTTGTCTGTGTCTGTCCAGATACGAGGTTCGTTGCTTTCCACCGCCAGAAAACCGACTAAGTTCTTTTGCCAGAAAATCGGAGCTGCCAAAAGCGATCGCACCTGCAAGCGTTGCAACAATTTTGCTGTAAAATGGCTTTTTAAAGAACTGCGGGCATCACCAATGGAGACTATTTGGTTAACTGCCAAAGCATAATAAAAATCGCTCAAGTCCTGTACAGTCATTCCCGCTGCTTGCTGACTGCTAGAATTGCGATCCATTTTGACCAGCTGATTGCTCATTCGACACCAAAAGTAGCGCCCTTCGCGCTCAAACCAGTAAACATTTGTCCGGCTGGGGGAGACAAATTTATGAGTTGCTTGCACCGCTGTTTCAAGTCTTTGATTCAGGTTACTGAGGGTGCGTAAATTTTCTAGCAATTCTAATAATGGCTCGTCAGTTCGCCTGGTTTGCTTTTGGTGCTTATGCATCTCATTTTGATAAAGCACTGCCCCCAGTTCACCTAAAACCATCATCAAACGTGCTTTTGTTTCTGCTGTCAGTAGGTAGCCCCAGCGTTCTGAACCCAGTAATACCAAGCCCAAGCAACGGTCTTTGTAGCGAACCGGTAAAATAATCGTTCCCTGGATGTGGAATTTTTCGGCAACTTTTCGCCATTCGGCGGCGCGGATTTCAGTTTGCAAATCAGCTACGCCTAAAGGATGCTGTTCAATTACTACTTGCTCTAATAAATCCCCAGGACTGAGAACAACTCTTTGGCGTAAAAAGCTCATGTCGCGATCGGGTGTGATGCCTCCTTTGCCAAATAATATGTGATTCAGGCGATCGTAAAGAGCAATCCAAATCAGTTTGTAGTCAAACTCTTCCTTGAGATAAGAAATAGTAGTTTCAATCAGAACGTCAACATCATCTTCTTCTCTGAGACTCTGGAGGACGCGCCCCAAAGAGAGGATTTGCTGTTCGGCGGCTATAGGTTTTTGTGGCTGCCCCATCTGATTTCTTGGTTAACATAACTTGTAATATATAAGATGCCCAGAAAAGCACCTTGACTAATATCGCCACAGGTGTTTGCTGAAAGTTATAGCTAACAGGTAGCTGAAAGTTACATTATGGAGTGCGAAGGAAATGGGTGAATCTGCGTCCGATGCTCAAGAAGAGCAGCGACAAGTCTCAGAGGAAAAACGAGAGTCTGCTGAAGATAGCAGGCTCTTGCAAGAGAAGGAGCGAGAGTCTGCTGAAGATGTCAGGTTATCACAAGAGGAGCAGCGACAGCTTGCTGAAGAAATGAGAAATTCTGCTGAAGAAACCCGATCCCTTGCTGAAGAAGTCAGGAAAACTGCTGAAAAAATGCGGCGATCTAAAGAAGAACTCCGACAAAGTAAAGAGGAAGCGCGGCAGTATAAAGAGGAACTCCGACAAGCTAGAGAAGAACTCCAGCAAGCTAGAGAGGAACTCCGACAAGCTAGAGAGGAAGCGCAGCAGTCTATCGAATTCGCGTAGTGTAAAGATTGAAATGGATATTTATCAACTTGCTATTCGTCCGCTTTTGTTCAATGTGGTAAAAACCGATTCGGAGTGGTTACACCAGCAGACAATTCGCAGTTTTAGCTGGCTATCAAAAACCCCTGCTAGTTGGGCAAACCAACGCTTACAAAAATCTTTATGTTTGTACGATTCGCGTCTAGAACAAAATTTGTTTGGGCTAAACTTCCCAAATCCCGTAGGGTTAGCGGCTGGCTTCGATAAGGATGGAGTCGCTGCGGGCATTTGGTCTAACTTGGGTTTTGGCTTTGCAGAAGTAGGAACTGTAACCTTTCACGCACAGCCAGGAAATCCGCGTCCCCGTTTGTTTCGCCTACCGTTGGATAAAGCTGCTCTCAATCGGATGGGCTTTAATAACAGTGGTGCAGTAGCAATGGCGGCACGTTTGGCACAAGAAAAGCATGAGCTTACCCGATCGATACCCATAGGGATAAATTTGGGTAAATCTAAGATAACTCCCCTAGAAGCAGCTGCACAGGATTATCTCGATAGTTTTCGTTTACTCAAGAATTTGGGAGACTATTTTGTTGTTAATGTCTCTTCTCCCAATACACCAGGGTTACGATCGCTCCAAGATGCTTCTATGCTCAGTGCCATTTTAGATTTATTACAACAAGAAAATAGGGCACATAAACCAATTTTTGTCAAGATAGCGCCAGATTTAGATTGGGTTGCGATCGCTGACATCATAACTCTTGCTAAAACTTACCAACTGGCGGGAATTATCGCCACTAATACAACCATCAGCCGCGATCGACTCAAAACCCAGGCGATTGACCAAACAGGCAAATCACCCCAGGATGAAGCAGGCGGAATTAGCGGTGAACCATTGCGCGATCGCTCCACTGAGGTAATTCGTTTTATTTGGCAGCAAACTCAAGGACAAATCCCAATTATTGGTGTTGGTGGTATTTTTTCTGCTGAAGATGCTTGGGAAAAAATTACTGCTGGTGCTAGCTTGATTCAGGTTTATACAGGCTGGATTTACGAAGGGCCAATGATGGTACGCCGAATTCTAGCTGGTTTACTTTCCAAGCTAGAACAAAGCGGATTAAATTCCATCAACGAAGCTGTGGGTTTACAAACAAAAATTCCAAAATTCTAATTACGAATTACGAATTACGAATTACGAATTGTTTTACCCTTCTTCCTCCACTGGGAAAAACTCTTTAGTTTTTTCCGAGAATGACCAGGCAATACCATCAGGGTCTTTGCTGCGGCTCCATTCAGGAAACTCTGGATCGTTTCGCCGTTTATAAACCGTGCTGGAATAGACATTGAGCCGTTTCGCAAGTTCAGATTGAATTAGAGAGCCAAAAATTAACTGTTTTTCCAGCGATCGTTTAGTTTCTTCATGTGTTTGTTGTGGAAGTGATTCGGTTTCTGGTTCTTCCTCCTGCGGGGTTGGTGGTGGTGCTAATAGCGATCGCGCTGTTTTAGTAACTGGTTGAGCCGGAAATTCTTTAACAGGCTCACTACTGTCAAGAATATTGCCGAGAATGCTGGCAGTTATAAAGTAATAAGACTGCCCTGCATCTTCAGAGTTGACTATACTAGCTCCAAATTCCGAGGCTTTACTATCCAAGTAGCGTTTTGCCGTTGTTCCAGGAAAATTGCCCCTGATTGCCAAGTCCATTGGCGTCAGTCTGCCCTGATTTTCACGAACCAATTGATGAAAAATTGGGTTAACTCGATAAGTCCACTGTTGCCATTGATATTCCTGCCAAAGCTTGAAGGCAATTACTAGCACAATTACCGCCAGTAAAATTCTCCAGGTAGTAACTAGGAAAATAATCAAAAACGAGATGGGCAAAAGTAGAACGAGAAAAGCCTTGCCGTTACCTTCTATAGGTTTCTCACTCATGCCGATTTTTGCCAAGTGAATTTTGGGAAATAATATTATTATATTGGCAAAAATTGAGACACTTTTTTGTATCGTTTGGCAAAGTCGTGGCAAAATTTTCGGCAAAAGCTTTATTCAGTAAGTGTTATAGGCTTATTAACTTTTTGCTCATATAAGATTGGTCTGCGATGCCTACGGCGGTAAACTACGCGCAAAACTTTTTACCAGAGAAAACAAGCGCCATACATCTCGGATAATCTGCTCCCGAAATTCTGAGCAATGGCTTGCTTATACTCCTCAGACTTTTCTTTACAAAGCACTTGACAACAGATAATACATATACTACAGTAATAATACAAGTCAACTTTCATGAGGGAGTTAGCTTTCACGAGTAGCGAATAGCTCAAATGGCAGAGCGCTCACCTTGCCCGGAAGGGCCGACGTATCGAGGGTTATCGCATATAACTAAAACACCCTCGATCAAACTTCTGGAGGTGTAGGTAAAAATCCTACTTCGCTACAGCAAATTTAGTGCTGAATTTTGAATTTTGAATTTTGAATTTTGAATTTTCATGTGGTGGGTAGCTCAGTGGATAGAGCGCCTAAATATCCTTATTCACCCCTTGCCTGAAAAGGCCGAAGAATTGAGGGTTATCGCCTGCCAAGCGGGAGGTCGCGGGTTCAAATCCCGCTCCACTACACCAAATCTAGTCCTGAATTTTGAATTTTGAATTTTGAATTTTGAATTTTTATGTGGCGGGTAGCTCAGTTTGGTAGAGCGCTAAACATCCTTGTTCACCCCTTGCCTGCAAAGGCCGACGAATTAGGGTTATCGATTAGGGTTCGAGAGGTCGCAGGTTCAAATCCTGCTCTGCCACCTTTCATTTTTGCCCGCAAGGGGCGGGAGATGAAGCGATGAATTACAATTTTTTCACTAAAAAGAAGACAACTACACCCCAAAATCAACCTATCCCCGGACGAGAAGCAGAAATGGTTCAGGGACGTTCCGGCGGCTGGATGTTTGATGCTGGTATTTGGAAAATGCTGCGCCGTTGTCTTTTAGTTGGCACAGCAAAAAGCACTTATTACGCTGGTAAACAGGAATTAACTGAGGATTTTGTGACAGTTGTAAGACTTGCTGTTGCCGAAAATCCTGGTCGTGTAGCAGAAGAAATTTTGTATGCTAGCGATGGACGCGCCATCAATAACAGCGCGCCTATCTTGGCTTTAGTGTTGCTATCGATGGGTGAAGCACCAGCAGCAAAACAGGCGTTTGGTGAAATTTTCCCGCAAGTTGTCCGCACTGGCAGCCACTTCTACGAATGGCTGAACTACACCAAATCTCTGCGGGGATTTGGCAAAGTAGTGCGGGAAGCTGGTAAAACTTGGCTCTCAAGGGAAGATGTCAAGGGTTTAGCTTATCAATTATTGAAATATCAACAGCGTCAAGGCTTCTCCCACCGGGATGCGTTGCGGTTGTTCCATGTCAAACCGCCTACAGAAAATCACCGTCAACTATTTGAGTGGGTAGTTAGAGGCTGGGAAGAATTGCCAGCAGATATCCCCTCAGAAGCGTTAGCGCAGATTTGGTGGTATGAGTGGCTGAAGCGGAATCCTACCCAAACCCATGAAGCTATTTCCCAAGGACGCTTAACCCACGAAATGGCTGCACCTGTGGGCAAAATGGATAAGCTTGCTTGGCAACTGCTATTTCAGGAAATGCCAATAGGTGCAATGTTGCGTAACCTGGGTTCTTTAACTGAACTAGGTGTGTTACAAGCTGATGAAAGCGCCAACTTGCTGCGAGTGGAAGCAGTTCTTAACAACAAAGAACATCTGCGTAAAGGTCGCATCCATCCAATTGATGTTTTGAAAGCACTCAAAACATATCAATCTGCTGGGACATTAGGACGCAGTAAGAAAACTTGGAATCCAGTTCCTCGGATTGTAGACATATTAGAGAAGGCGGTTGAACTGTCTTTTGATGTTGTGCAACCCACAGGTAAAGTTTTCATGCACGCCGTAGACGTTTCTGGTTCTATGGGTAGCATGGTTGCAGATATGGGACTAACTTGTTGTGAAATTGCCACCACAATGGCACTGGTGACAGCAAAAGCAGAGAAAAACTACATGATTCGCGGCTTTGCTACCGAATTCCGTGAATTAGATATTACCGCTAAAGATAGTTTTAGTTCTGCGGTTCGCAAAGCTAGCAATCAAAACTTTGGTGGAACGGATGCATCTGTAGCTTACGACTGGATGATTAAGAATAAGTTCAAAGCAGATGTAGTTTGCTTTTGGACTGACTCGGAAAGCTGGGCTGGGTATAAGCATCCAAGTCAAGCGCTGAAGGAGTACCGCAAAAAGATAAATCCCAACGTCAAGGCGGTGTATGTCACCTTGACACCGTACCAAATTACTTTAGTAGATCCTGAAGATTCGCTGTCTTGGGATTTGGCAGGGTTCGACCCAGGTACACCTCGGATCGTTCAGATGCTAGCTACGGGTGAATTGTAGATATTGCAGAAGGGTAAAGGATGAAACACTTTATCCTTCATGCTTCATGGCGGGTTACCCTTGTTCGCAACTTGCCTTTCGGGGCCGAAGAATTTAGGGTTATCGGTTACGTCTCCACCATTGTGGGGATTAGCGGGTTCAATCCCCGCACCCGCCTTTGTTTGATTTTTACCTTACGCAAAGAAGAAGGCGATTTAATTTTTGAATGGTCGTTTTTCTATTTCAGCGATGGGTAAGAGTAGGGTGTCTTCGATGTGCGTAGGCGCAGCCCGTCGTAGACATCGCTATTTTTAGAAGCACAACGATCGCTTATCATCTATTCACCGACTCAATGTTAATTAAATCAATGTCCCCAAAAAACCGATAATTGGTTTCCAAAAGATACCAGTTAACACATAAGGAGCATATTCTAAAAGCGGTAAACTTGAGTGCTTCGAGGGCTTCAGCGGTAAACACTCTAAGAGAAAAGGCACTATACAAGTGAGTCCATAGGCAGTTGCTAAGGCTATATTCCATTTCAGTTCATCTGCTGGTATGGGGCTACAATAAATACCCAGTAGAATGAAAGAGATCATTAAAAACTGCTTACAAAAAAACCAGGATTGGGGCGATAGAAAATAAACTAACTGGAGAAAGCTTTTGTTATCTATTTTTTGTCGCATTCCCATTAATACAGCCCAAGTCGCAGCCCCAACTACGCCATCATCTTTCAGTCCATAAGTTCTTTGAAAGCGTTTAACACCTCTTTCAGTTTCCCTACTAAAATACCCGTCGGGTTCTTTTTTGAAAAATCCTTCTTCATTAAGGATAGTTTGCAGTTCCTTAATAGCATCCTGTAATTTTGGCGACATACTTTTTTGATTGCGATAAAGCTTTGGGTAGAAAAGGCAAGCCCAACTCAGTGGGCCAACGATTCCATCCACCTGAAGATTATTGGCTTTCTGAAAATTTATTACAGCCTCTTCTGTTTCTATGTCAAATTTACCACTAATAGTTGAAAGAAAACCCTGAGCTTGTAATCGCTCTTGTAGTTCATCAATTGATTCCTGTGCAGAGTTTGGCGAAAAGTCTCGGTATAATATGGGACGTTTATTGAATACACAGACTTGTCTTTCTTCTGGGAAATAACGCCGAGATCGTTTTAGTTCAAATAAGATACTTAAGAACCTAAGTGTTGTATTTTTCATAGTTTTGTTGAGTAAACAGTTTGGAGAAGTTTTAAAGATTAGAAGCAGGCATTATCTGGAGTAACTCCCTACCTACCTAAAGACAAAAATCAATTTAGATACTAATATAGGAAGATTTACTATTAATAGCCAGTTGCAAAGTTAACAACGTGTTAATGCTTTGTAATGTTAAATAGATTGATACGATATCTGAAAATTTTGTCCGTTAAAATGTTCGTAATACAACATTTAATCAAAGACTAATAGGGCGATATTTATGTCAGATGAGCCAGAGGGTGGGAATCTGTCTGAAACCTGGTATCAAAAGGTTTTACAGGACTGGGATATAGATCGTTTATTGACTGACTTGGAGTCTAGAATTCAAAAGCGATACAGACAAAATACTAAGAAAGACCTGTTACTTGGGTTGCTGTGTGGGTATAGCTTGACAAAGATAAGTAAAGACTTATGTAGAGAAAACGCTAGTGTGAGAGTGGTATTGAGCAATATCTATCGAGATATTGAAACTTTGACAGGAGAACCAGACAACAGCGTTAGGTCAAGCAACCTTATTTGCATTCTAGAGAGACATGGATATCGCAGAGGTGTTGCTGTCCCCCACAATCTGCCATCACCAACATACACAGAATTTATTGGGCGCGAGGCAGATATGAAAAAGCTACTGGAACGCCTTTCGCCAGAGCATGGCGCTCACATGATTACAGTGCATGGCATTGGTGGCGTAGGGAAAACGGCGCTGGTGTTAGCAGCTGCTTACCTGTGCTTAGAAGCTAGTAACGAAAATAGTTCTGATGCACCTAAATTTGATGCGATTATTTTCACTTCAGCCAAACAACAAGAACTGATTCCCGATATGATTTTGCAGCGGCAGCAAGGACAGCGTAACCTACGCGAGATTTTTCGGGTAATTGCCAATGCCTTAAACGACTCTACAATTATTCAATCTCCTCCCAATGACCAATTTGAGCGTGTACGTCAATGTCTTTGTAAACAACGAACGCTTCTAATTGTTGACAATATGGAGACTATAGAAGACAGGGATGAGGTTATAGAATTCCTATATAATTTACCCATTTGCGTCAAAGTAGTAATTACTACCCGCGAACGAATTGCCCTGCTACCAATCAGTCTGCGAAACTTGCCTCTGAATGATGGTTTGCAGTTGATTCAGCAACAAGCTGAAGAGAAAGGTATAACTATCCAAGATGCAGACTCTAGCTTGCTCTACGATCGCACTGGAGGAATCCCCCTCGCTATTGTCTACGCACTCGGTCAAGTCTCCAGTGGCTACTCTTTGAACTTCGTATTGGAGCAGTTAGCCTCCGCTACAGGCGATGTGGCTCGTTTTTGCTTTGATGAATCAGTGCAAAATATCAAGGGACAGCCACCCCACAAGTTACTAATGTCATTGGCGATTTTTCCTGACTCTCCCATCCAAGCAGCTGTGGCTGAAGTAGCTGGACTGACATCTGCTCCTGATTCTGTCAATAATGGCCTGGTACGTTTGCAGCAACTCTCATTAGTGAATCTGAACTCAGAGACTAAACGATACGAAATGCTGTCTCTGACTCGTGAGTATGCCTTAGCACAATTAGCTGCTTACCCAGATTTTGAGAAAGAAGCACGGAAACGGTGGGTGAAATGGTATCTAAATTTTGCTTACAGATACGGCGGAGAAGATTGGGAGAACTGGATACATTACGACAGGTTAAAGGAAGAGGAAGGAAATCTACGGGCAGTACTTTATTGGTGTAAAAACCAAGACCATTATGCAGAAGTTAGGGATTTGTGGTTGCTCTTGAACCACTACGCCAATCTCTATGCTTATTGGGACGATCGCCTTGATTGGTTGCAATGGCTGATAGAACAATCAGAACTACGTGGTGAATGGTCATCTTTGGTGAAGTTCATGATCCGCAAAACCTGGCTGTTAATTCGGGAGTGTTCGCCTCAAAGTCTCACACAAGCAGACGAAATATTGCAGCGGGCATGGGTTTTACGCGACCATGCAGATTCATGCGTTCAAGCTGACTTAGCCGAAAGTATGGCTAGACTGCGAATCAGACAGAATAATTATATAGATGCACGCCACTGGCTAACGGTAGAAGAAAAATTAGCGATCGAGGCGAATCTAGACGGGCGACAGCACATCCGCTATTTTATTCCGGTTCTTTATCATCGGGCTGAAATCTTTTATTCAGAAGGGGAATATTTTTCAACCAAGAAGCTATTTCAAGATGTGATGAAAAGTGCAGAAAAAATAAATTGGCATCGGGTGATTAATTCTGCTCAAAATTGGCTTGCTGATATTGCCATCGACCAAGGCGATCGCGATGAAGCTCAAAAGCTATTAATTAAAGGCTTAACTGTCGCCGAAAGTAGCAATAATAAGCGGCGTCTGGCTCGTTATCAACGTTCTCTTGCGCGTTGGGAGAGAAGGTGGGGAAGTGCCCAGAAAGCTTGCCAATTATCTACTCAGGCTATTAATAGTTTTGAGCAATTGGGAATGACAAGGGATGCACAGGAGATGCAAATTTTACTAGATTGTCCATAATTATCTGCAAACAAGGTATTTCCAGTTTTTTCTAGCATGGCTGCTGCCCAAATTAGGCAATGGGTTACACGTTGTCGCCAGCGATCGCACTTCTAAGTTTTGCTCATGATAAAATACTTTATTTGTCAATAAAGTGTAATATAACTTAGTAATCATTGGGCGATCGCTATTCTTTTCGATTTAATACTATTAATGCGGCAATCTGCTAAATATTAGCCTGGTTTCATCCCAAATTGTCCACCCAAAGACAGTAGATGAAGTTTTGTGTGAATAACTATAAGGTATGAAATAGCTCTGCATTCCAAAAAGTGAAAAAGGAACAGATTTTTATGACATTTGATTACGATTTGTTTGTCATTGGTGCTGGGCCTGGGGGATTGGCAGCAGCTAAAAAAGCCGCTAGTTATGGTGTACGTGTCGCCATTGCCGAACAAGAAGCTATTGGTGGCACCTGTGTAAATCGCGGCTGCGTTCCAAAAAAGCTGATTGTCTACGCTGCTGACTTCGCCCTCAAAAATCAAATCGCACAAAGTTATGGGTGGAGTGACTGTCAAACATACTTTGACTGGACATTATTTATTAAGTCAGTACATCAGCATATTGACAGCGTTAACCAATCCTATTTTCAGCAATTGCAAAAAGCTGGAATTGAATTAATTTCTCAACGTGTCACTTTCATCGATACCCATACGATCGATATTGATGAACGCAAAGTTACAGCCGACAAAATTTTAATTGCTGTGGGAGGACAACCCCTTAAGCCCAAAATCCCAGGTATAGAATACGCCATTACATCCCGCGAGATGTTTCAGCTACCCTATCTGCCAAAACGTTTAGCAATTATTGGCGGCGGCTACATTGGTGTGGAATTTTGCAGTATGATGCACGCTTTCGGTTGTGAGGTGACGGTGATTGAAAAAGACGAGATGATTTTATCGGGGTTTGACGATCGCATTTGCTCTGCTGTACAACAAGGGTTGATTAAACGCGGAATTAAGTTTTTCACCAATAGCACTGTTCAAGAAATCAAATACTCAGAAGAGGGTTTGTTGTTAACTATTACTGGTGAGAGCCAAGAAATAATTACAGCAGATACCATCTTAGTTGCCACAGGTTACGCTCCAAATACCAAGAATCTTGGTTTGGAAAATGCCCATGTTGAACTTGGCGAAGATGGTGCAATCAAAGTAGATGAATACAGTCGCACCAGTCAAGAAAACATTTTTGCTGTGGGTGACTGCACCAGCCGCGTGCAATTGACTCCAGTGGCTAAGGCAGAAGGTATTGTCTTTGCCGATACAGTTTTTGGGAACAAGGCGCAAAAACTAAATTATGATTATGTGCCCACTGCTGTTTTTTGCCGTCCAGAAGCGGCTAGTGTGGGGATGACGGAGGCGAAAGCACGAGAAAAATTTGGTGAATCTGTAGAATGCTACTGCACCGAGTTCCAACCACTGTTGTATCAGATGATCGAACAGGATGAGCCAACCACTATAAAGTTAGTGCTAAATAGTGATTCTGGGCAAGTTTTGGGCGCTCACATGGTGGGCGAACATGCAGCAGATATCATTCAAAGTTTAGGTGTGGCAATTCGCAAGGGCATTACCAAGGAAGATTTGGATGAAACAATAGGCATTCATCCCACGACAGGAGAAGAATTTCTGTCGTTAAATTAAAATCATGTGCAGGACTGAGTGAAAAAGCCACAAATGAGAAGGGGGAAATCCTTCTTCTCATCTCCATATTTTTGTGCCCGATTATACTTTGACAACTCCAAAAATTAATACCAGTTCAATTAATTATTGCAACACATCTTTGAGTAAAGACGCGATTCATCGCGTCTCTACAAGTAGTCTATTTGTCGCATTATTTTTTCAAACTGGTATAAAATATTCAAATTTTTGTATCCAATACAACTATCAGATTTGGCTTTGCCTACTTAAGAACAGCTTCCAGAGTAATTGGAGATTTTTTTATTTGGAAGTTTCTTGTCCTTCTGAGTAAGATTTTGTGGGTATGTCTAAATCGTCTAAAGTATTCATTAATAAGTCATTTTCTGGAATATAGTCTCTCTGTTGGAAATTTACCAAATCATCAAGAGCTTTAATAGCTTCAAGATCCTTAAGAGCCTCTGATGCAGACTGATATCGCTCTTTGAAGTCAGCCACCACCATTTTACTGAGAATCTGAGCTAGGGAGTGGCTGACCTGAGTGCGTAGTTTATCGCCGTAGGCATCTCTCCATTTGATTTCCCCCTTAGCGTCTCTATCTAGCTCACGGGGTGCTACACCAGTCAAGGCTTTAATCCCAACCATGCCAACTGCATAGATATCACTACTGTACTGTGGACGCCCAAAACATTGTTCGCTTGGTGCGTAACCCTGAGTACCAATACCAATGGTGAAAGGGGTGGACTCTTGAGGATCGAGCTGTTTGATGCCGACTTCCTTAACGGCTCCAAAGTCAATCAACACCAGTTTTCCGTCTGAGTGTCGCCGGATGATATTGCTGGGTTTAATATCCCGATGAATCACGTGGTTTTCATGGACAAATGTTAATGTTTGCAATAAGTCCCTGATAATTTTGATCGCGGCAATTTCATCAATTGCTCTACCTGCTGGAAGTTCTTGATTTAAAGGATGACCAATTATCTGTTCTTGGACTAAATAAAATTCTTCATCTTCTTCAAAATAGGCCAAAAGTTGAGGAATTTGAGCGTGCCTTCCCAATTTTTCTAGTGTTTGTGCTTCTGAGTGAAATAAACGTCTGGCAAGTTGCAATCCTTCTGGTTTGGTGTTGGCTGGTTTTAGTTGTTTGACAACACATCGCGGATTTCCAGGACGTTGGGTATCTTCGGCAATGTAGGTTTCACTAAATCCACCGGAACCGAGAACTTTGACAATTTTGTAGCGTCTCGCCAAGACTTTCCCTGATAAGGCTAAATCTCGTTGTTGGATTAGGTGTTGGAAATCATCTTGTTGGCTGATAATCTCTTGGACAACGGGTGAAGTTTTATACTTCTGAAAAATGTCTACTAATTGGCGTTTTCTGATGCTTTCTCTGATGACTGAGGTTGCCAAATAGGAAATTCCGGTCATGGCGATCGCGATCGCTGGTACGCTAGTGGGAAAAATTAACTGACCATAGACAAATAACCCATAGCTAATTCCTCCCCAAGCGCCAGACAAAGCGAGGCTATAGAAAAATCTATGGATGCTACGTTTGCGTCTGCTAATCATCAAGGCTGAACTGCCAACTAGCATCAGCACAAACAAACCCTGCAATGGTGGACTCTTAATTCCTGGGGCGATCGCTTTTCCTGTCATCAAAGTTGCGATCGCATTGGCGTGAATTTCTACGCCCGACATCGGGTCAGTACTATTACTACCAGCAACTGGATAATAATCATTATGTAACCGATCTGTTGCACCAATCAGCACGATTTTGTCTTTGAACACCTTTCCTTGCTGCAAATAGCTGTTCCAGTTTTGCGGATCGAGTACGTGCCAAAAAGGTTTTTGCTCAAATGTACCCGCAGGCCCCCAAAAATAAATGCGATCGCCTTTTGGTCGGGGATAATTTATTTGCGCTGCCTTCAGCGCGGCTTCATCAAAAGAGAGTCGCTTTTTGGTAAATAAATTATCTTCACCTAATAATTTGGGATACTCACTCGCTAATCGATGAACTTTTCCATCTACTTCTAAAGGAAAATTAACTGAACCAATGGATACTAACTTTGTACGAAACATTTGTTGTGGGTCTGTCAGTTGCGTAAAAGACCCTTGGTGCGTCTGGGAGTTTTCGTAAACGGCTGCTAAGGTAACTTTATTGCCATATTTTTGCAGTACTGCCTGAAATTGGCGATCGTCTGCAACTCCATAGCTGCTTGCTGTATCAAAAACTACATCTAATGCTACAGCGCGGGCACCTGCTTCGATTAATTTTGTAATTACCTGGGAGTATGCAGCCCGTTTATAAGGATAAGATTTCAGTGTTTCTAAGTAGGCATACTGTTTCGGATCTGTTTTATAGTACTGTTCGGGAACCGATATTGACTGGTCGTCTATTGCTAAAATTACGATGTCTTCTGGAGGCGCGATCGGGCCGCGCAGTTGAAAAAAGCCAGAAAGCACCTGATTTTCCATCAATTGAACCGATTCCCCACCAGAAGCGCTCAATAGTGCGCCCCCAATTGCCCAAGTACCTGCCAGTAGATGACCTAAGCGAACCATCCAGCGAGAGTGGCGAGCAGATGCTGTTGAAGTCACTTTTGTTGGTTTACTTGACAGTCTATTGGCAGTAGAGACATAGTTTTTAGTTAAGGTAGATGTAGGTTCTTCTGCCATATCGTGTTACTGATTGATTTTAGTCCAACACTTTTATTTATTCAGACCGCGTTTTAGTGTAAGCACATTGAAATAAGACTTAAATGATAATCTTATACATTTGTAAAGTATCTTCTATTCATCAACAAAATTTTATTGGCAGAGCCAGCCCCCAAAAAATTCTTACTCAACCACTACTTAATTTATTCTTTTTCTGGTGAATGAGTTACAAGTAGTGATTGTCTCATAGATCGGAGTCGGATATACTCTACCAGTGCATTTGGTTCTGGCAAGATTTTACCCTAACCTAACCAACAAGTACGTTACTAACTGGGTGCCTTACCATAAGCAGTCCAAGGCTGTCTTCTGTCTCTGGCGCAATGTTGGTAATCTCCACAAAGCGTGTCCTGATACTGACAGCTTTAGCGAAATATAGGGTTTAATTTATATCTTACCTTAAGCCGATGTGATACCTCTTTAGGAGTAAACTTTAGGGTTATGCAGCGATGAATGCTGTTATTAGGTCAATTTTCTGGGTGGATTTTGATCGCCGCGTGGCTCTTGCTGTGCTGGGTGAATCAGGTTAACATCCTGGATCTCAACTCCAATATTGCAAGCGTTTTTATGTCTTGAAAGAGGTAGGATAAAAGCTATAGATAAAGAACTACGTTATAGATATTAGCAAACAAGGCATTTGAAAATTGCTATAATCTATTGTTCCATCTAAATTCATATATATTATTAGGTGTAAATTTGTATGGGTTCTCCAATGAATCGTCTATCTATTTTTGTAGATGGAAACAATATGTTCTATGCTCAACAAAAAAATGGCTGGTTTTTTGACCCGCGACGAGTCTTAGAATACTTCAAACATGAGCAATCAGAAACAACATTAATTAATGCCTTCTGGTACACTGGCTTAAAAGATCCACAAGACCAGCGAGGTTTCAGAGACGCTCTAATTAGTCTAGGATATACAGTACGAACTAAAATTCTGAAAGAATATTATGATGATACGTCAGGTCGTTACTCGCAAAAAGCGAATTTAGATATTGAAATTGTTGTAGATATGTTTAATACAGTAGACCAGTATGACCGAGTAGTATTATTCAGTGGTGATGGAGATTTTGAAAGAGCAATCGAACTATTACGCTCAAAAAATACACATATTACGGTAGTATCAACAGAAGGAATGATTGCTAGAGAACTACGCAATGCTACAGATAGATATATAGATTTAAATGATATCAGAGATCAAATAGAAAAAACTGAAGGTTAGTAGCTTTAACAATTATTTACAAAAATAAGAGTAAAAGAAAAACTAGGGTTGAAGATATATTAAGCCACAAGTAAACACTAAACACTAAACAACAAACGGCAAATGAGAAACAAAACAGATCGAATCATCATTTTTGATACAACATTGCGAGATGGAGAGCAGTGTCCGGGAGCGACTTTGAATATAGACGAAAAGCTAGTTATTGCCAAGCAATTAGCGCGTCTAGGTGTAGATGTAATTGAAGCAGGCTTTGCCTTTGCGAGTCCCGGAGATTTTGAAGCAGTCAAGAAAATTGCTCAAATTGTCGGGACAGAAAATGGGCCGGTCATTTGTAGTTTGGCAAGAGCGATTAAAGCTGATATTGAAGCGGCTGCGGAAGCATTAAAACCAGCAGTTAATGCCAGAATTCACACATTTATTTCGACTTCTGATATTCATTTAGAGTATCAATTGCGAAAGTCACGGGCAGAAGTGTTAGCGATCGCCGAAGAAATGGTCGCTTATGCCAAATCTTTCATGACAGATGTGGAATTTTCGCCAATGGATGCGGCTCGTTCCGATCCAGAATTTTTGTACCAAGTGTTAGAGCGAACGATCGCAGCTGGTGCAACAACAGTTAACATTCCCGATACCGTAGGTTACACAACCCCTAGCGAATTTGGAGCCATAATTAAAGGCATTATCGAAAATGTCCCCAACATCGACCAAGCGATTATTTCCGTTCACGGTCATAATGATTTAGGCTTGGCAGTTGCTAACTTTTTAGAAGCCGTAAAAAATGGCGCACGGCAACTAGAATGTACGATCAATGGCATTGGCGAACGCGCCGGAAATGCATCACTCGAAGAATTGGTAATGGCGTTGCACGTGCGGCGGCAATATTTTAACCCTTATCTCGGCAGACCAGAAGATTCTCAAGAATCGCTGACAAATATCGACACCCGACAAATTTACAAAACCTCACGCTTAGTTTCTAATTTGACGGGAATGTTGGTACAAGCAAATAAAGCGATCGTGGGTGCGAATGCCTTTGCCCATGAGTCTGGGATTCACCAAGATGGTGTGTTAAAAAACAGACTTACCTACGAAATTATGGATGCCCAATTGATTGGTTTGACAGACAATCAAATAGTTTTGGGCAAACATTCAGGTAGAAATGCTTTCCGCACGCGGTTAAAAGAATTGGGCTTTGAACTGGCGGATACTGAATTAAATAAAGCATTCGTCAGATTCAAAGACGTAGCAGATAAAAAGAAAGAAATTTCTGATTGGGATTTGGAAGCGATCGTTAACGATGAAATCCAACAAGCACCCGATTTGTTCCGGGTAGAGTTGGTGCAAGTTTCCTGTGGTAGCAACGCCCGTCCCACCGCTACAGTTACTCTGCGCACCCCAGAAGGTGAAGAATTAACCGATGCTGCGATCGGTACTGGGCCAGTGGATGCAGTTTACAAAGCTATCAACCGTGTGGTGAATGTACCCAACCAGTTGATTGAGTTTTCCGTGCAGTCAGTAACAGGTGGTATTGATGCCCTTGGAGAAGTGACGATTCGTTTACGTTATGAGTCTAAAGTGTTTTCTGGTCATGCAGCCAATACAGATATCATCGTGGCATCCGCGCAAGCTTATGTAAATGCGTTGAATAGGTTGTATGCATCTTTGCAAACTCAAGAAAAGCCAGAGGAAGTAACTGCACAGAAAGTCTAAGATCGGAATCTGTGAAACTGCCAGTTTTTAGCTGATGCTAACAAACTCTTCTCCAACTTTAGCTACGGTGTACACACAAGTCTGAAATAGCTGATTAATCAGGGTTTTACCCCACCCTAATCCTCCCCTTGCAAAGGGGAGGGAACTAGATAGATTTTCTTGTTTCCCCCCTTGCCAAGGGGGGTAATTCGACTTCTGTGTACACGGTAGCCAACTTTGGGGAGGAGTTATTTGTGATTTCTAAAAAATTGTTGGAAATTATGCTGACAGAAAAACATATAACTATCAGAGAAGCCACCAGCAAAGAAGATTCAGTGATTGCACAACACTTTTATCAAATGTGGCTAGATATTGGTGTTGATGAGAGTAATCTACTTGTGGAGTGGCAGAATATTACCCTCCAATTTCTAGAAGATGCGCATCGAGATTTGTTTTACAAGGCTTTTATTGCAGAGGTTGATAATACAGTTGTGGGTTCTGTAAGTTGTCAACTTTTTGCAGGTTTATACCCGAATGTTTTCAAAGATGAATACCGCAAATTTGGATATATTTGGGGCGTTTATGTCGAACAATCTTACCGCAGACAAGGAATTGCCAAATCTTTAACTAATAGAGCAATTGAATATTTCAAAGCGATCGCTTGCACGCGAGTGCTTCTTAATGCCTCACCATCAGGTAAACCAGTTTACTCCAGTCTCGGTTTTTCTGAAGGAAATTTAATGCAATTAGATTTGATTTAAGGACAGCAATTTGTTGCGTTGTAGTGATGATCGATCAACTTAAATTGATGTAAGAAGATATTTGTCAAACTTACGTTAAATAGGATAACTGTAAGTGTTCAGATGTATGTATTTATTATTCTGATTTCTACTATAAGTCAAGTTTATTGAGTTAATTATGAATATTTTTTACTTTTTTCGATTTTGAGATTTACTTATATGCATAAAACTTTATTCTGAGAAACGATGTTTATAATTAGTCAGCTTGTATGAGTAGCGAAAAGACAACAGAATTGCCACTCTGGGTACAAGATAGAGATATAGTCATTGCTCGTGATGAAGAAGTACAGTGGCGAGAAGGAAAACGCCCGGATTATTCATACACCAATGAATTTCTTCATCAAGAGAGTAAATTTCAGCATCCAGAAGGTTCAATAGAAGCGATCGCTCAAAACTTAGTCCGCACTTTTGAGATGGAAGCTTCTAATAAATCTAATCCTCAACAGTGGCTTTCGATTGTTACCGATAAGTTTAAAATGAGTACCAATGGCGGACAACAATTCACTGCTCAGGATGTTGCAGATGAAGGTACTTATAACCTCTTTTTGGGTAAAACTGAGCAATATGACTCTGAAACAGAAACCTTTGAATCTTCATTTCAAGTTTTTCATACAGCCTTTCCCAATGGCTTCCTTTGGGAATTAACAGAAGTTCTTTCGGGGCCGCCTAATGTTACCTTTAAGTGGCGACATTGGGGAACATTTAATGGTTCCTATAAGGACTATGTACCCACAGGTGAAACAATAGAAATTGTAGGAGTTAGTATTGCTCGCGTCACTGATGATTTGAAGATTGAGTCTCTAGAGCATTATTTTGATAATAATGTCTTTCTTCAGAAATTAACGGCAGGTGGTTGCCCTTTCCATTCCCAAAATCAGTAGATATAGTGTGCGTTACGCCGTAGGCTAACACCATTTCACTATAACCCTGATACATATAGATTTCGCGTAGGGGTATAACATGTTGTGCCCCTACCAACGTATTTGTATCATAATTCAAGAACGCACCTTGAATTGTTGACAGTGCGTTGCAGCAATCTGATTTGCCTAACTCACGATCGCAGCGATCGCCCACCCATCCAGTGTTATCCTCAAGAACATTAGGAATTAATTACCAAGGCAGATGACTATTACTGTCAACCTGACTTAAGCAACTGCCAAAACATTACGATATTAGTCACCAACATTACGATATTAGTGAGTAATTTTACCACATTAGTCATCAAACATTACGATATTAGTGACGAATATTACAATATTAGTCACCAACATTACGATATTAGTGAGTAATATTACCGCATTAGTCATCAAACATTACAATATTAGTCACCAACATTATAATATTAGTCATCAACATGAAAGCGATCGTGAATAAACTGAAGCTTGTATAAAGTTAAAATATATTATCTCTATAAAAATTATTACATTAAGTGATTACCCTGAGTTTGACCGCTTATTTGACCGCTTATTATCAGGTGTTAATACAAAATTAGAGTAAGCAAATGGATATAGTAACTTTAACTACTTTCTTGACTCCTTTTTTACCGTACTTACTGAAGGCAGGAGAGAAAGCAGCTGAAGAAGCTGGTAAGAAATTGGGTGAAGGGTTTGGTGCTAATGCCTGGGAAAAAGCTAAGGCTTTGTGGACTAAGTTGCAACCAAAGGTAGAGGCAAAGCCAATGGCAAAAGGTGCAGCAGAAGAATTGGCTAATTCTCCTAATGATGCAGATGCCAAAGAAACACTCCAGAAGCAACTCAAAAAATTTCTGGATGAAGATAAAAATTTATATGCTGAGATTGCCCGTTTGATGCAAGAAGATTCAGAGGCAATCTCTAAAGTTGTTAATAGTTTTAATCAAACAATATCTGGTGATGACAACGTAGTGCAAAACATTGCGGGTGATGGTAATAAGGCGATTGGCACAGTGGGAGGTGATGCAACTATCAATTAGTCAGAAAACTAGAATAATAGGAAGTTAAAACTGTGCAGAAAAGAAGCCTGAGAAGGTTATGGAAGCAGATAATACTTTTTTTATCTAACTTAGCTGGCTTCTTGAGAGGGAATCGTCGGAGATTAAAGCGTCGGCGACATCCACTTAGAGATGAAGTTGCTCAAACTCATTTAGATAGACAAATTCCGTCTCAGGCTGAAAAACCAATTTTAGGTAACGTAGAAAACAATGAAACTTCTGTAACCAGTTTAAATCCTGATATTAAATCTCAGTTTAAACAAACAATTTCAGGTAATAAAAATGTTGGTCAAAACGTTGAGGGTGACAACAACATTATTGTAGGTCAGGTAGAAGGCAGCCTCACTATTAATTATCATCGCCCAACTGACAGACCTTTTCAAGCACCGAGTTTACCTGCCCATTTTGTCGATCGCCCACAAGTTACTGTAGAAATTAAAGCTCGTCTACTGGCAAATACATCTAATGCTGGTGCTTTGCTCATCAGTGCTATTCACGGTTTAGGTGGCATTGGCAAGACAACTTTAGTTACTGCCCTTGCCCATGATGAAGATATCCAAAAACGTTTTTCTGGTGGTGTGCTTTGGGCAACTTTGGGACAGGAACCAGATATTCTCTCTGAGTTGAGTAAGTGGGTACAAGCTCTAGAAGGAGACTATAAGATTAGCGCAACTAACATAGAGACTGCTAAAGCCCATTTGCGAAGTTTACTACATGATAAAGCAGTTTTACTGATAGTTGATGATGCTTGGGAACCAGATAAAGTTAAACCCTTTCTGGTAGCAAGTTCCCAATCCCAACTATTAATCACTTCGCGGCGGGCTGATGTGGCTGATGCCGTGAGTGCTTATTTGCAACAATTGAATTTGATGACGCCAGAAGAATCTCTGGAATTAATTTCTAAGTCTTTAGAACGAGAAATAGAAGAAGTAGAGAAACAAGAGGCTTTGAGAGTAGCCAAGGCTGTGGGATACCTACCCATCGCACTGAATTTGGTAGCAGCAAGAGTTAAACGGGGAGTTGCATGGGTGAAGCTGGAAACGGCTTTGAAACAAGAGGTTGCAAACTTAAAAATATTATACGGGCCGCGTCAAGAAAACTTTTTAGAAGCAACCTTTAATTTAAGCCTGAAAGCTTTGAGGGACTTTAACGAACAAGCTTGGGAAAATTTTATTTGGTTGGGAATTTTGCCAGAGGATGTAACAATAGCCGTACCAATGGCAGTTACATTATGGGATATAGAATCCCAGGATGAAGCTAATGAGTGTTTAGAGCTACTTTGGAATGATGCCTTACTTCAGTCTGATTCGCCTGTATTTGTTGGTGGTGTTGAGTGGAAAGGCTACAAGATACATGACTTATTGCATGATGTAGCTCGTAGTCGATTAATTAAATCTCCGCCTACAGGAATGGGTTTTAATTTACTCAATGCTCACAGCCAACTGCTAGAACGATATCGGCTAAAGACTGAAAAAAATCTTTGGCATATCCTGCCTAATGATGGTTACATTCATCAAAATTTAGTTTGGCATTTAGAGAAGGCTGAACGAGTTGAAGAAATTCACTCCTTATTGCGGGAAGAGTCGCAGACATCAAGCAATGGCTGGTTTGAAGCGCGAGAAAAATTAGGACAAGCTGAGGATTACATAACAGATTTTTTTCGTGCCTGGGAATTAGCAGAAGCCAATTGGACTGAATCAACTTTGCCCCAAGTTGTAGGTTTGCAGTGTCGCTATGCTTTGATTACTGCATCCCTGAATAGTTTGGCAGGTAATTTACCAGTAAAACTGCTGGTTGCATTGATCAAAAATAATTTCTGGACTCCTGAACAAGGATTAGCTTACGCCTTGCAAAACCCAAATCCACAGCAGAAAGTCAACTCCCTGAAAGAACTAGTCAACTATTTGCCATCAAATCTCAAAGAACTAGCACTGCAAAAAGCGTTAGCTGCTGCCAGGGAAATTCAAGATGAGAGCGATCGCGCCAATGCCTTGAGTGTCTTAGCTGAGAAACTGCCAGAGTTATTACCAGAAGCCCTTGCTGCTGCCAGGTCAATTCAGTCTGAGTATTCTCGCGCCAATGCTTTGAGTGTTTTAGCTGAGAAACTGACACCAGAATTATTCCCAGAAGCTCTCACTGCTGCCAGGTCAATTCAGTATGAAGAGCATCGCGTCAATGCTTTGAGTGCCTTAGCTAAAAAGCTGCCAGAGTTATTGCCAGAAGCCCTTGCTGTTGCAAGGTCGATGCCAAATGGGGAGTATCGTGCCAATGCCTTGAATGCCTTAGCTGAAAAACTGCCAGAGTTGTTGCCAGAAGCCCTTGCTGCTGCCAGGTTGATTCAGCATGAGTATTCTCGTGCCATGCTTTTGAGTGCCTTAGCTGAGAAACTGCCAGAGTTGTTGCCAGAAGCACTTGCTGCTGCCAGGTCAATTAAATATGGAGAGTATGGCGATAAGGATTATAGCGCCAATGCTTGGAGTGCCTTAGCTGAGAAACTGCCACCAGAATTATTCCCAGAAGCCCTCGCTGCTGCCAGGTCAATTCAGGATGAGAGCAATCGCGCCAATGCTTTGAGTGCCTTAGCTGAAAAAATGCCAGAGTTATTGCCAGAAGCCCTTGCTGCTGCCAGGTCAATTCAGTTTAAGAGCGATCGCGCCAATGCTTTGAGTGCCTTAGCTGAAAAACTGCCAGAGTTATTGCCAGAAGCCCTTGCTGCTACCAGGTCTATTCAGGATAAGAGGTATCGTGCCCCTGCCTTGAGTGCCTTAGCTGAGAAACTGCCGCCAGAGTTATTGCCAGAAGCTCTCGCTGCTGCCAGGTCAATTCAGGATGAGAGCAATCGCGCCAATACTTTGAGTGCCTTAGCTGAAAAACTGCCAGAGTTGTTGCCAGAAGCCCTCGCTGCTGCTAGAGCAATTCAGGATGAGAGGTATCGTGCCCCTGCTTTGAGTGCCTTAGCTGAAAAACTGCCGCCAGAGTTATTGCCAGAAGCCCTTGCTGCTACCAGGTCAATTCAGGATAAGGAGTATCGCGCCAATGCTTTGAGTGCCTTAGCTGAAAAACTGCCAGAGTTATTGCCAGAAGCCCTCGCTGCTGCCAGGTCGATTCAGTTTGAGAGCAATCGCGCCAATGCTTTGAGTGCGTTAGCTGAAAAACTGCCAGAGTTATTGCCAGAAGCCCTTGCTGCTACCAGGTCAATTCAGTTCTATGAGGATACTTGCGCCAATGCTTGGAGTGCCTTAGCTGAGAAACTGACACCAGAGTTATTCCCAGAAGCTCTTGCTGCTGTCAGGTCAATCGAAGATGAGGAGTATTGCGCCAATGCCTTGAGTGCCTTAGCTAAGAAACTGCCGCCAGAATTATTGCCAGAAGCCCTCGCTGTTGCCAGGTCAATTGAAGATGAGGAGTATCGCGCCAATGCTTTGAGTGCCTTAGCTGAAAAACTGCCAGAGTTATTGCCAGAAGCCCTCGCTACTGCCAGGTCAATTCAGTTTGAGAGCAATCGCGCCAATGCTTTGAGTGCCTTAGTAGAGAAATTACCACCAGAGTTATTGTCAGAAGCCCTTGCTGCTGTCAGGGAAATTAAGGATGAGAGGTATCGCGCCAATGCTTTAAGTGCTTTAGCTAAAAAACTACTAGGGTTATTGCCAGAAGCCCTCGCTGTTGCTAGGTCGATTCAGCATGAGAGCGAGCGCGCTTATGCCTTGAATGCGTTAGCTGAAGAACTACCAGAGTTATTGCCAGAAGCCCTTGCTGCTGCCAGGTCAATTCAGGATGATAGCGATCGCGCCAATGCTTTGAGTGCCTTAGCGGATAAACTACCACTAGAGTTATTGCAAGAAGCCCTCGTTGTTGCCAGGTCAATTCAGCATGATAGCGATCGCGCTAATGCTTTAAGTGCCTTAGCTTTCGGTTTGTCACAAATGCCATCTGCTAAACTTTTCCCTCTCTGGCAAGATACACTTCATCAACTCTCTCTTCGCGCTCGCCCTGACTTGCTACAAGATATCCCTCTTCTGTCACTTTCCGACATAAGCAAGTAGTAAATAACTGAAATTATC